>OMOE01000150.1:11718-24872 GCA_900290365.1 Syntrophobacter sp. SbD1
CCGCCCGCCGCCGAAGGGTGGAGTCGAAAACCTGGCTGGCGGTCCCACCGCCTAAATAGCAGGGCTGACTTGCTGCGGCTGCTTTTCCGGCTGATGCTCTAGCCGCAAAAGATCGAATAATGATTTGACCGGGTTGAAGGTGATGGCGGGTACTTCTATGAATACAGTTATCCAGTTGGCCATGCTGCCGTTCCAGAGTCCGGGAAGTTCCAGCGCCTGGACATCTGTTCCGTCAATTGACTTTCTGGATATTATGACTGCTTTGGGATCGACAAATTTTCTTAGATCGTAAGGATTCCCTTTAAAATCGCGTAAGGAACATACGATGTCGACAGGGTTGAAATGGGTGGATAAATTCCATATGGCGCTCTGTTCCGGGGAATTGAGATCCACCTGGGCCTTTTCCACTATCTGAACCGAGAGTTCGCCCTTTTGGTCTTCGACCCAAAAGGGGGCGCCTCCAGGTTCACCTGAGTTAGGGACCACACCGCAGACCCGAATCGGTCTGTCCAAAACATTTACAAGAAAAGAGCGTTTCTTTTCTTCGGACCATACCTCAAAACCTTCAGGAAAGCTGGCAAGAGATTCTTGCGCAGCGAATCCGGCAGCCTCGGTGACCGCGCGGGCCGAATCCGGACCTTGCATTCGGCGCAAAAACGAATTGATCGTATTCTGAATAGAGACGAGATAGCCGCCCAGGACCTTTTTCCATAAACAAACCGACTCCTTGAGCCTGTCTGGAACTACATTGTCCACATTCTTGATATAGACGAGGTCTCCATGGAGATCATCTAAATTTTCGATCAATGCACCATGACCCGCAGGTCTGAAATGGAGCCTGCCGAGCCTGTCCCGGAAAGGGAATCCCTCCATATCCACGGCTATAGTGTTCGTCGACGATTTCTGGAAAGAAAAAGAAACGTCAAAGTCAGTTCCGTAACGTTCCGCGTATCGGCGGGAAACCTCAACGCCGAGCGCATTGAAGCGACTGCCGTGTTCCTTCGCCACGGTAAAGTGCAGGCTGAGTTTACCGCTGCCTGGACCCAGGTATGCTACCGATTCCACAAGCTGTTCCTCAAAAGCAGTCCTGTTTTCTTCGGGGTAGGAGTGAAACAGCAGCAGCGCTTTGGGAAGCTTCCCGTAACCGAGTCCTCTTTCTGTCAGCAGGAACTCGAGAAGGATTCTGAATGAGCCATTGGCCACTATTTCTTCCAGACTATATCCATCGCAGGCCATAACCTCCCTCAAGCTGTGCATGAAAGGGAACCTGTCGAGTTCATCGACAAAACGCTTGAAGTCGCACACGATCGAAACACCCTGGTCCAGCCGCTTGAGCAGTTCGTCCCTTTCAAGATATTGTGGAAGATAGAAAATCTGGAGCAGAGACTGGAACATCCTTGTGGCCGCTCCGGATGCCGGAACGAATTTCATGAACCGGCCCTGACTCGCAGCCGAGCCGTGCAGTTTGATATACTTTCCCAAATCGGCATCGTCGATTTTTCGGACGCCGTCACTAATAGTACATGGTCTTGTCAGACGAACAAAAAAATCGGAGCGTTGCAAAGTCTCAATCTGTTCGAGCACCCCGGCGGTGCTTATGCCCAGGGACTTCATCTGCTGACGGTCCAGGTAGCTGAAGCTTGATCTCATTGACTCGTCCGTCGTGTGTTACAAGTAGAAAACAGCAAAAAAACTGCGCCTAAAGCCTTATAAGCATCCGCCCTTGCGCAAGACGCTTCATGGAAAAAACAGCGCATAATTTACCCAATAGTTGGATGAAATGGAAGAAGGAAGATAGGGGGTGTGGAGGTTTGGGCAGAACCTGGAATGGTGTGCAAACTCGAATGATCCGCATTATACGAGGAGAAAAAAACGAATCCCCCTGGAATGGGGGATTCGGGCCTGAGTCGGAATATTGTAGAAGCTTAACCTTCTTTTACAAGGATTTCTATTTTGGCTTTGGCTTTGAGCGTATCTATGTATTTTGGGAACTCCTGAGACATTTTTTCACTCTTTATGTGTTGTTCGATTCGGGACTTCACCTCGTCGAAGGACAGGGTCCCGGGGGCTTTCTTGTCGGTTACCTTGATAATATGATAGCCGAACTCGGTTTCCACAATTCCGCTGGTCTCCCCCGTTTTCAGGGCAAAGGCGGTATCTTCGAATGGCGCCACCATCTGGCCTTTCTGGAAAAAGTTCAAATCGCCGCCTTCCGCCTTGCTGGGACAATCCGAGACTTCTTTTGCCACCTGCGCAAAATCTTCACCCGCCTGCAGCCGTTTCTGAACACTTTGGATCTTTTCCAGTGCTTTGGCCTTCTGCTCGGCAGTCGCTGTTTTGTCCACCTTTACGAGGATGTGGCTGGCTCGAATCATTTCAGGGGTCTTGAATACCTCGGGGTTCTTATCATAAAAGGCCTTAACCTCTTCCGGCGTCACGGCGACCTTGGATGTCAATTCCTTATCGACCAGTTTTTTTATTGCCAGTTGAGAGGCGAAGTGTTCCTTGAGATCCTTCTCGGTCATATTCATCTGCTTAAGAGAATTGGCAAAGTCTTCAGGAGAGGAACCCTTCTTCACTGTCTCCAGTTGAGCGTTGACTTCCGCATCATCAACCTTGATACCCTTCTTTGCTACTTCCTGGCTCAGGAGTTCTCGACTAATGAGGTTATCGAGAATTCTCTGCTTTAACGCAGGCATTTCTTTTTCATCAGGCTGACGTCCGGTCATGGAGATCTGGCGGTCAAGCTGATCGATTCCCGCCTGGTAATCCGACATCGGGATAGCTTTCCCATTGACCAATGCGGCGTTTTGCAGCTTTGTTTGCGAAGCGGCGCTTTTGGCGGCATCTTCTTTGGGAGGCTTATCGGCTGCAGATGAGGCGTAAAAGCCATAGCCTGCTACAAACACAAAAATTATCAGTCCGGAAACGACTAACCCAACCTTCTTCATTTAGTTCTCCTGAATAAAAAAAGTACCCACAGAGGCAATAGTGCCTGCGTGGGCGCAGGTTTTGGCAGTAATAAGGCCAAAAGAGCGTTTTGGAACGCAGCAGTATCTCATGAAGATGTCCGGGAGTCAATAAGTAAGGTGATTCTATTGGCGTTGTAAGGTATCATATTTCAAAGGAGGAAAATAAAATGCTGATCAGGGAAATAGGAGAGTTCGGTGTGCTGGCGCGCATATCAGCCATGCTCCCCGGGCAGGGGGCGGGCGTAATCAAGGGGATCGGGGACGATGTGGCCGTCCTCGATGTCTGCGGGCCGCAACACCTGCTGGCCACCGGCGACATTCAGGTCGAGGGCGTTCATTTCAGCCGGGAGGCCATTTCCCCGTATCAACTCGGACGCAGGGTTGCGGCGATAAATGTAAGCGATATAGCCGCAATGGGCGGCGAGCCGCGTTGGGCGCTCGTCTCACTTGCCATGCCGGGCAGTATTGAAGTCGAATATGTCGAAGAGTTGTATCGCGGGATGCGAGANNAAATTTGAGCCGCATGAACTCTATAATAATAGTGGATTTCACACTGCTGGGCGCAGTCGCCCCGGAATTACTTACACTGAGGAGTACGGCTCGTGCCGGGGACGCCATACTCCTGACAGGCTGGCCCGGCGAGTCCAGGGCGGGTCTGGAACTGATCCGGCGCCAGGGCCTTGTTGTAAGTCCTTCCACCAGGCAGAAGTTGATCGAAAGACATTTGTGTCCTCAGCCACGCCTTGCGGAGGGGCAACTTCTCGCTCGCTCCGGACAGGTGAGTTCCATGATTGACGTGAGCGATGGAGTGATTGGCGATCTTCTGCATATCTGCAAATCAAGCGGCAAGGGGGCTGAAATCGATGCTGCCGGCCTGCCCGTTAGTTCTGAAGTCTTCGAGGCTGCCGGGGCCGCGGGCGCTGATCCACTGGAGTGGGTCCTGTCCGGGGGGGAGGATTATGAACTTTTGTTCACCACGAGCGCCGACTCCGTTGCAGGGCTGAAAAAAATGTTGCTCGATGAGACTGGGACCTCATGCGCGCATATCGGAAAAATCACGGCCCAAACCGGTGCGGTATTTGTCCGGCTTGCCGATGGGAAACTAATTGTCCCTTCTGTAACCGGATGGGACCATTTTTCATTTTAGGTTGATAGGCTGAAGGCTGTTAGGCTTTTAGGCAGTGCCTAAACCCCTTCAGCCTAAGCCCCTTCAGCCTCCATTAGAGAGGTTAAAGATGAAAGTGCCCAGAGCGCTCACTATAGCGGGATCTGATTCGAGCGGCGGCGCTGGTATCCAGGCTGATTTGAAGACGTTTTCGGCCCTTGGTGTTTACGCCATGAGCGCCGTAGCTGCCCTGACCGCTCAAAATACCTTGGGAGTAGATGCAATATTAGAAATAGATCCTGACTTCGTATCATTGCAGATTCGCTCGGTGGTTTTGGACATCGGAGTCGATGCAGTGAAAACGGGGATGCTCTGCAACGCAGGGATCATATCGAAGGTATCCTCCGATTTAAGGGACCTTGGAATCGAAAAGGTAGTGGTCGATCCTGTAATGATTTCAAAAAGTGGAGTGAGGCTGCTAAAGGAAAATGCGATCGACGCCCTTGTTTCCAAACTCTTCCCCTTGGCCCTGGTAATCACTCCGAATTTGGACGAGGCGGCGACCCTCACCGGTGTGCGGATCGAATGTCTTGACGATATGAAGCGTGTTGCGGTGAAGTTAAAGCAATTGGGGCCTAAATACGTGGTTGTTAAAGGCGGACATTTGCAGGGAAACCCGACCGACCTGCTCTACGACGGACGAAATTTTCATGAATACCCGGGCATCCGGCATCAGTCACTCCATACTCATGGTACTGGATGTACCTTCGCTTCAGCCATAGCAGCCTTTATCGCGAGGGGGTCGTCAGTCGAGGATGCTGTTGGAAGGGCGAAAATCTTCATAACCGGGGCTATTGCCGGAGGACTGGCTCTGGGGCGGGGACAGGGCCCGGTCCACCATTTTCACGAGTTCTACGACTTCGAGTAAGCCGGCGTGCGCGCTTCAGTGGAAGGGTTGTAATCCAATGGCGCATCGGATATAAGGATAGCCGGTGCATTTCTGCTCCGGTTTTCGATCTTTCTTCGAGATAGTATCTCATATCCCCCTGGGACACCCTGAAACCACGAAAAGGGATGCGGCCAATCACCCCCTTTTCTAAAGGGGGGCAGGGGGGATTTGCAATGGGTGGCCCGGATAACTCGTTATCCGCCCTTTGGACTTGCGGTCGAAATTTCAAATCTTAGGGACCCAAATGACGGATCTTGTTCGCATACTGCTGATCGACGACGACCAAGAGGATTACCTTATAGTTTCGGATATGCTTGCCGACGCGGAAAATTCCAGGTTCAAGCTGTCTTGGGTCCAGACATATGAAGCCGGGCTTGAGGCAATTGCCAGGCGAGAGCACGACGTCTATCTCCTTGATTATTTCATGGGCGCACATAACGGTCTCGATCTTTTGAAGAAGGCCGTGGAGGGAGGATGCACGGCCCCGATCATCTTCCTGACCGCGCATGGGAACTATGCGTTAGATGTGAAAGCCATGGAAGCGGGGGTATCCGATTACCTGGTAAAGGGCGAGTTTACGGCGCCCATTCTTGAACGTTCAATCCGCTATTCCATAATGAGCAAGTTTATCGAAGAAGAGCTCAAACAGCACAGGAGCAATCTCGAGGAGCTTGTAAGGAAAAGAACGCTCCAGCATGCCGAAGCACGCGCCGACGCCGAGAGGCGAGCGCACGAGGCCGAAGGCCGTCAGGCGATCCTGGAAGCTTTGCTCGAACATATCACTGTGGGGATCATCCTTGTCGATTCACCGGACCTCAGGGTGCAGGCTCTCAGCAGGTGTGCCGTCGACATGATCGGCCTTTGCGATGGAAATGGAAAACGCAGGGGGTCGCTTACCGATTTGGACCTGTCCCTCGATGATCTATGGCCTGCTGGGTCCGGCTTGCTCAAACCGATCAGGGATGCAGCTCTTTATGGAAAGGTCTCGCCAAACCAGGAGCATACTCTCAAGGTGAACGGACAGGACGGTATTCACGTGCTGGTGAGCGCCGGTCCGGTTAGAGATGCTTATGGGAACGTGACCGGTGCAGTGGCCGCATGGAGAGATATAAGCGAGTTGAAGCGGATTCAGGAAGAACTCAGGAATGCCCGTGACAATCTCGAATTGAGGGTTCAGCAGCGGACCCTGGAGCTCGTCGAGACCTTGATAGAGCTGAAGGAATCCCGGGAGGAGCTGAAAATATTGGCTTCTCAGCTTCTTCGCGCCCAGGAAGACGAGCGCAAAAGGATTGCAAGGGAAATACACGACAGCATCGGGTCATCGCTTAGCGCCGTCAAGTTTTGCGTGGAGAACGTGGCAGCGCGGCTCAGCAGTAACCCGGAGGTCTCTGAGGCTTTTACGATGTTGACAAGGGCTATGGAGCAGGCGATTGATGAGACCAGACGCATTATGACCGATCTTCGGCCCTCCACGCTCGACGATCTTGGAATAATTGCCACGATAGGGTGGTTTTGCAGGAGATTTGAAAGCATTTACACCGGTATCCCGGTCGAAAAAAATATCAGGCTCGAAGAGTCTCAGGTCCCGGAGAAGTTAAAGATCATCATATTCAGAATCATCCAGGAGTCGATGAACAATTCGGCCAAGCACAGTCGGGCAGGGAAAATAGCTATTGATCTATCATGTGAAAATGGTTGCATTCTATTGAGCGTCAGCGACAATGGGGTGGGATTCAATCGAGCAGACGCCGCATCGATGGGGAGAAACGCCAAATTCGGCCTTACCTCGATGCGCGAACGTGCGGAGCTGTCCGGCGGAAAATTTGAGATTGCATCCTCTCCGGGCAAGGGAACAAGAATCGCCGTTTGCTGGAAAGCAGTTGATTTCAATGGTGATAGCGACGAGCTAATAATGCAAAGCCAAAGACTTTCTCAACTTAATTGAACAGTATTGTCTTCAGCCTTCAGTTTTGCGGCCTCTTTCCTGCTTTCTGCCTCGGAATTCCAGCCTGAGGGGCGTCTTATCAAGTCCGAGATTCTCCCTGAACCTGTTTATAAGAAATCGTTCGTAGGAAAAATGGATACTGTCGGGGTAGTTGCAAAACAGAATGAACATAGGGGGGCGGATCCCGGTTTGGGTCCCGTAATAAAACTTGAGCCTGCGGCCGCGCACTATTGGCGGCTCATGTGCGTTTACTGCATCCTGGAGAGTCCTGTTGAGTATGCCAGTGGTGACTCGGCTGTTGTATTGAGAGAAAACCTCGCGGACCGTAGGGAGCACTTTCTGACTGCCTTTGCCCGTTAACGCCGACATGGTCAGGACCGGAGCGAAGGGCATGAAGCGGAAGCGGTACTTGAGGTCCTCGAGGAAATTCTTCCTGGTTTTTGGGTCCGAGCTGAAAGCGTCCCACTTGTTTACCCCGACGATGCACGCCCTGGAGCGGTCCTGGATATAGCCGGCGATGTGGAGGTCCTGATCGGCCACACCCTCGGAAGGGTCAATCAAAATAATGCAAACATGGCTTTTATCAATGCTTTGAAGAGCTTTGATTATACTTATCTTTTCGAGTTTTTCCGTTGTCTTTCCCTTTTTTCTTATACCGGCCGTATCTATTAGCACGTATTTCCCGCCGTCACGCTCAAACTGTGTATCGACCGCGTCTCGGGTGGTGCCGGCGATGGGGCTGACAATGACGCGGGGAGCGCCGAGAATCCGGTTAACCAAGGTGGATTTCCCTACGTTCGGGCGACCGAGAATGGATATGCGGATTTCCGAAACTTCAGGTTCTTCATCGCCTTGCGGGCCGGCGGATTCAGGAATAAGCTTGACTATATCCGTTAGAAGATCGCCCACCCCAAACCCGTGCGCAGAACTTATAGGGTAGATATCCTGGATTCCAAGGGCGTAAAAATCGTTGATATGCTGTTGCTGCTCGGGGCCGTCTATTTTGTTCACCGAGAAAAAAAGCGGCTTCGACGTGCGGCGGAGAATATCGAAAAGCGCGGAATCCTCCGGATGCAGCCCGGCCCTGCCGTCTGCTACGAAAACGAGTATGTCGGCTTCTTCGAGAGCGTTAAAGATTTGCTCCCTGGTGCTGTGGTCGAATACCGCGTCGTCCGTGCTGATGAACCCTCCCGTATCAACTACGGTGAATTTTTTTTCATCCCATGATCCACGGGCATAATTTCTGTCCCTGGTAACCCCGGGGAGGTCATCGACGAGGGCTTGCCTGCTTTTACTTATCCTATTGAAGAGAGTAGATTTCCCAACGTTTGGTCTTCCAACTATCGCAATTATTGCCATCGACGGACGCCTTTTTTAAATTTTTTGTTCCAACCTGTTACCGTGTAACTCTTGTGCTTCAGATTAAAGCTTCTGTAGGGTGGGCGCGCGGCTTGGTGGTTTCATAGTGCCCACCATCTGGTGGGCAGCCATTCGCTTTTGCCCACCCTTCATCGAAGCGAAACATTACATGCTACACGGTATTATACTTATTTGCGGCTTTTTTTTTCACTCGCTTTTAAAAACGTTTCCGGCACTGAACACAACTTCACGCTAAATGACCCTGGCGGGAAGATCCTGACAAGCGTGGACCTTCCTGTCGGCCAAAATATCAGGGCGAATGTGGAATTATCCGAGCCAGGTGTCTACAAATTTTACTGCGACAGGACTTTTCATTCCACTCCAGGAATGAATGGACAAATTATCGTCGGACGTTAGAACACAACAACTTAAAGCCTACTACACTCAGCACAGCCTTCTCTTTGGTTACCACCGATGTCTTTCCATTTTTCAGGAAGTGCAGGTCATGAGCAACGGGGATGTAAGTCCTTGCAGAAGTTACGCCGATTACTTGGTGGGAAATGTAATGCCGATTTGCGTTCAAGACGGGTGCTCGGAGTCGAGGGGCAGGGTCGGTTTTCCCCCTCTCCCTTTCGGGAGAGGGTCGGGGTGAGGGGATATCCCTGTCCTGCCTTGAACGCAAATTGGTATAAAGGAAGCCACGATCACCGCACTTTGGAATTCGCACGCCTACAGGCTTTTTCGTCGAAGTCCGACTGCTGGCGGTCTTATGCCTGCGTGTTCGAGGTGCTGCGGCCTTATGGGATGTTAAGTGAAATGTCCGGGATCTACTTTGCGGGCTGGAAGCCCGCGCTCCCAGACAACATGGCCATTCCCCGGGAGCGCGGGCTTCCAGCCCGCAAAGTCCTCAAATTGAGTTTTGCAAGAGGCTCAAGTGATATCATAATCCGGAGAAAACTGCCCATGAGACCTTTGCGGGTAATTAGTGTCCATCCGGAAACTCCGGATGTGACACATACAGTTTCCAATTCGGAAAGGAGGCATTTTTCGTCATGGCGCGTGCAACCTTGCGAGCCGCCCAATGCGATTGGCCAGCGCCGCACCGTAGGTGGCTAGGAAATCGAGGGTTTGCGCGGAGGCGTACTTATGTCGGCCCTCGCCGCGCCCCATAAGCATCGGAGGAGCGTGGAACCATGTTCGCCCCATATAGCCGGACCCCGTGAGGGGTCGCCGCACAAGCAAACCCGAAGATTGACGCCGCCGGGGCGGAAAGGACCCTTTCCGGATGTGACAGTTACAGTTTCCATCCGGAAAGGAGGCATTTTTCGTCCTGGCTAGGAAATCGAGGGTTTGCGCGGAGGCGTACTTATGTACGCCGCACAAGCAAACCCGAAGATTGACGCCGCCGGGGCGGAAAAGGACCCTTTCCGGATGGAAACTAATTATTTGCTGGACTCCAGGGAGAGGATGCCTGAAAATCCGGTGCGAAGCCAGATTTAATTGCCCCTTTTCCAAAAAGGATGAACTTATTACAAGGAGAAACCATGGCAGTTATCACCATATCCAGAGGTTCGTATCATCGCGGCAGGGAAGTGGCGGAAGAACTGGCTGCGAAGCTCGGCTATGAGTGCGTTTCGCGCGAGATCCTGCTGGAAGCTTCCCAGGAATTCAATATCCCGGAAATCAAGCTGGTCCGGGCGATCGAAGATGCTCCCAAGATTCTCCAGCGTTTTACCCGGGAGAGGGAAAAGTACGTAAGCTATATTCGCGCCGCACTGCTCCTGCGCGCCCAAAAAGATAATATGGTCTATCACGGTCTTTTCGGAAACTTCTTCCTTCAGGACGTACCTCACGTGCTCAAGGTGCGAATAGTGGGCGATCTGGAGGCTCGAATAGCAGAAGAGGTGGAACGGGCGGGCATTTCGGAGGCAAAAGCCAGAGAGATCATAACAAGAGATGACGAAGAACGTCGCAAGTGGGCGCTTCACTTATATGGGGCAGACACCTGGGATGCAACATTTTATGACCTGGTCATCCACCTCAAATCAATCTCGGTTAATGATGCCGTGGGCCTGATTCTCCATGCCCTTGAGTTTGCGAGTTTTCAAACCACGCCCGAGTCCCAGCAGGTTGTCGATCAGCTTGTAGAGGCTATGCGCCTGGAGGTTTCCCCGGGCTGGTGGGCAGGCTCCCCACAACAGCAATGACCGGGGCGAAGGAGTATTAAGGCGTGAGCCACGCAAGAGAGAAAACCTGGATACTTGTCATTTCTGCAGTGGGGGTGGTCTTTGGTGATATCGGCACCAGCCCTCTTTATACGATTAAAGTTTGTTTTCTGGGCAATTCAGGGTTGTCCCCTGCACCGGAAAACGTGCTGGGGCTGATTTCATTGATCTTCTGGTCCCTGATGCTGGTGGTGAGCGTAAAGTACGCACTTTTCATACTCCAGGCCGATGACAACGGTGAAGGAGGGGTTTTCGCAATGCTGGCCCTGCTTCACAAAAAAATGGGGGCAGGCCTGGGAAGAGGATTGATTCTGGCCGGCCTCTTTGGTTCGGCCCTTCTTTACGGTGACGGCCTCATTACGCCGGTCATCTCGGTGCTCTCCGCCCTTGAGGGTCTCGAGGTGGCAACCTCGAGCGCCAAGCCGGTGATAGTCCCTCTAACCTGCTGCATTCTGTGCCTGCTCTTCTGGGCGCAAAGCCGGGGAACGGGCAAACTGGGCAAGTTCTTTGGCCCTGTGATGTTCCTGTGGTTTGCAGTCATTGGCTTATCAGGGGCTGCCGCCATCTACCGGATGCCCCGCATACTGGAAGCAGCCAACCCGGTCCATGGGGTCAGGTTTTTCATAAACAACGGGTGGCAAGGTTTCTTCCTGCTCGGGCTGGTTGTGTTATGTGTGACCGGGTGCGAAGCCCTCTATGCGGACATGGGGCATTTCGGGGCCAAGTCCATCAGAATTTCCTGGTACCTCGTGGCTCTTCCGGCGCTCCTTTTGAATTATTTTGGACAAGGGGCATTGATTCTGCTCGACCCTGGCAGTGCCGGGGATCCGTTCTTTGGCCTTATTCCTCACAAGCTTCTCTACCCCATGGTCCTTCTTGCTACTCTCGCCACTATCATAGCCTCTCAGGCTATCATTTCCGGGGTCTTTTCGCTTACCCGGCAGGCCATTCAACTGGGTTTCCTGCCTCGAATGCGGGTTGTGCATACGTCGGGGATGGCCGAAGGGCAGGTGTATCTTCCCGATGTAAACTCCCTGATGATGGTCGCTGCCATAGTTCTTGCTCTCTACTTCAAAAATTCCGACAGCCTGGCTGATGCCTACGGCATAGCGGTCACCGGGACAATGTTGATCACTTCGGTTGTGTTTTATTTCATTTCCAGGTGGATATGGCAATGGAGCGCGATCAAGGCCCTGCCGCTTTGCCTGCTTTTTTGGGTCATGGACCTGACCTATTTTACCGCCTGCCTGAAAAAATTTACCAATGGAGGTTGGTTTCCACTGAGCACTGCTCTTCTGATCATGATCATAATGGTCGCATGGTGGGACGGGTGGAAAAGACTTGCCGTAAAGGTGATGACCATAACCGTTCCCAAAGAAAAATTCATGGAGAAGGTGGCGAGCGGGAAATTGATACGTCTGCCCGGTACGGGTGTTTTTCTTTCCACATTCAGCAGGGAAGTGCCCCCCATGCTGCTCCATTATGTGAATCAGACCGGCGCGCTTTATGAAAGACTTGTGATCCTTTCCGTGCTCACCGCCGATGTTCCCGAAATGGAGGAGTCAAAGAAGATCGAGGTCGCCAATATGGGGTACGGTGTCTACAAGGTCACGGCGCATTACGGTTTCATGGAGGCGCCCGATATTCCGCAGATAATGTCCATCGTCAGGGCAAAGGGCCTGGACATCAACCTCGATGAGGTCACTTACTATCTTGGCCGCATAAGTCTTGTGCGCGACCACAAAAAAACCATGCCCAGGTGGCGAAGGTTCCTTTTCATGTTTATGCTTCGCAATTCGCTGAGCGGGTCTTCATATTTGAACATCCCGCCGTCCAAAGTCATGGAAATCGGGGTGCAAATGCAGTACTAGTAGGGTGCTGAAAAAGAATTGAAATTCCCACCTCACAGTAAAAAACTCTTAGGACCGTCACCCCGGCGAAGGAGACTGTGTCGTAATTCAGAAAATGCTCGGACAAATCGTACGGAACCAGTTTTGCTTCCCCCTTTTGTAAAGGGGGGCAGGGGGGATTTTGATTCTCCTATACTATCCACAGATAGAAAGAGTCAGGATGGCCCATCGCAGAACGCCATAGAGGAGAGCAATGTTGACTCGATCTTTTTAGCCATCAATCACAAGAAATCCAACACTTGTCTTACTTTTGCTGCAAGTTCATCACTGCGGAAAGGTTTCTGAATGAAATTTACTCCTTCGTCCAGAATGCCGCGATGTGCTATCAAGTCGGCGGTATAGCCTGACATATACAGGCACTTGAGGTCCGGGCGGATGGCGCGAAGCTGCTCTGCCAGTTCTCGACCGTTCATCTCAGGCATCACCACGTCCGTGATCAGCAGGTGAAGATCTCCCGGATGCTCCTCGAAAAGATGTAAGGCGTATACCGGAGTATGCGCCGCAATCACCTTGTAACCCAGCATTTGGAGAATGGTCTTGCTGAGGTTTAGGATCGCTTCATCGTCCTCGACCAACAGGATGGTTTCAGTACCTGTCGGGCCCTTGCCGGTAATCTCCTCAGAGGAGACCTGTGCGTTTTCAGCCTCGAACCGCGGCAGGTAGATCTGAAACGTAGTTCCTTTCGCCAG
>OMOE01000150.1:24882-28184 GCA_900290365.1 Syntrophobacter sp. SbD1
CGAAGATATTCTCGCGGACTTCCTTACTCATACCCGTTCCGGTGTCGCTCACGGTCAGCAAGATGTATTGTCCGGAAATGAATTCGGGGGTCTCGGCCCTATTGGAAGCATCGATCACAACGTTCTCGGTCCCCATGGTTATGGCGCCTACTCCGGAAATGGCATCTCGGGCATTGACCATAAGATTGGCCAGAATCTGGTCCATCTGAGAAGGATCGATTTTGACTTTCCAGAGATCGAGTCCCGGTTGCCAGGACATGTCGATATCCTCTCCGATTAATCGCCGAAGCATCTTTAACATGCCAGAGATCGTGTCGTTCAAATCCAGTACCTGCGGGATGGCGGTCTGTTTGCGGGCAAAGGCCAGCAGTTGCCGGGTAAGGTCCGCTGAACGTAGGCCCGCTTTGAGGATCTCCTGGAGGTTACGTTGGAGTTTGTCATTGGAGACGTCTAGTTGCAGAGCCATTTCAGCCCGGCCGATGATCACGCCCAGCATGTTGTTGAAATCGTGCGCCACGCCTCCAGCCAGCCGCCCCACTGACTCCATCTTCTGAGCTTGAAACAACTGTGCCTCCAGTTTCTCTTTTTCCTCCTTAGCCCTCTTGCGCTCGGTGATGTCATATACAAGGCTCAAGATATACTTCTGCCCGGCTGTTTCGATCACCTCCGCCGAGAAAAGCACATCCATTATCTCACCGGATTTCCTGCGGGGCTGGCTCGGCATATCCCGTATGTTCCCACGCTCTTGCATTATTTCGACCATCTTGGCCCGATCTTCGGGATTCACCCACATTCCTAGCTCCACAGGGTTGTGGCCGATGACCTCCTCGCGTGTCCACCCAAATGCATTGAGGAATGCATCATTGACGTCGATAAATTGACCGTCGCTCACACGTGATATACTACTGATGTAAGGGCTGGCGAGAAAGATTCTGGAGAAACGTTCCTCGCTCTCGCGTAGCGCAATTTCGGCCAGCTTACGCTCGGTGATATCCTGTACGGATTCAATCGCGCCGGCGGCATTTCCATTTTCATCAAACAGGACAGTTGCGACACCCCTAAGATATGCTCCCTTCCCTCCGTATGTCTCCGCCGCATAAGTTTCAGCAATCATGGTGTGACCAACTGTTGAAACAGGGTCATAGTACTGCATTTTCTTCTCTTCGCTTGCAGACAAGAGGTCAATGATTAACGGTCTCCTGCTTCCGTAAAAAGGTAAGGAATACTCAAAATCGCCCTTTCCAATCATTTCATTCTTCGAGATTTCGCTCATTGCTTCCATGGCGCGATTCCAGGCGATAACTGTTCCTTCGGTATTGATGACGAATGTCGCGTCCGGCAAGAATTCAATGATGTCAGCCAGTTGCCGTTGCGATCTCAGCAACGCATCTTCCGCCCGCTTGCGGTCGGTGATATCTCGAATTACCCCTTCGACTCCGAGAATGTTCCCATGATCGTCCTTGTGGAATGAACTTGTGATCGAGACAACCAACGGCGAACCATCCTTTTTCTTAATAACCACCTCATAGTCTCTAACCACACCATCTTTCCGCAAGCTGCAGAGCATTTTTTCGCGCTCATCCGGATACAGCCAATAACTGGCTATATCCCTGCCAAGAACTTCGTCAAGCGAGTCATATCCCAGGGTCGCAGCCGCCGATGTGCTGGCCATGACAAGCGTTCCGTTCTGATCTGTACGGTAGAAAATGTCCTGTATATTCTCAATCACAGTGCGGTAGCGCGCTTCGCTCTCCCGCAGAGCCTCTTCGATCCGCTTGAGCTCCGTGATGTCGATATGGGTGCCGACCATCCTGATGGCCCGTCCTTTTTCGTCCCGGCCAGCCGCTTTCCCACGTCCCATGATCCAGCGCCACGCACCGTTCTTGGCCCGCATGCGAAACTTGACCTCGAAGTCATCACGGCGATTCTCAATACAGTCCATATTCGCCTTGAGCGCGGCATCTTTATCCTCGGGGTGGATACGATCTGACCAGGTATCGACATCCGCTGGGACTTCGCCGGACGCGTAGCCGAGCATGGCCAGATAGCCCGGGCTGTAGTAGACCTCGCCGGTCTGCAGATTCCAGTCCCAGAGTCCATCCTTGGTGGCTTCCATGGCTAAGGTGAAGCGTTGCTCGCTTTCGGCTAAGGAAGCTTCCGCCTGTTTGCGCGCGGTGATATCGTTACCAACGCATAAAATTTCAATGATCTGGCCGTGTTCATCCCTGATTGGTTTGTTGGTCCAGGCAATCCAGACCCGTTCGCCATTTGCCCGAATATTTTCGTTTTCGTTGTTCGTGTATTGCTCCGGGTGCTTTCCGATATCCTCGATAAGCTCTTTTAGGTGGCGCCCTGATCTCTCAAACTCAGGAACAATGGTCCCAACGACATTTCTTCCGAGGATCTCGTCCTTGCTGTAGCCGAAAAAATCTTGTGCGAACTCGTTTAAAAATATGATACGTCCGGTAATGTCCCGCCTTATAATAATGCTGTTTGCACTCTCAACAAGTTCCCGGTAATTGGCCTCACTCAAGCGGGCCTCTTTTCCCGATTGTTCGATCCTTGATAAACCTCGACTGATTAACACATATAGCACCAAGGCTGTCACCGAAACATAAAACCAGCCTTTGACGATGGCCACCTTGACCAGTACCGTTGGATCACGTGCGAGTACCCCCAGAATCTTATCTGAGAGCAAGATCCAGATGGTGCCAAGAATGAAGTAAATGGCCGCAATTTTTAAGGCAAGTGAAATGCCTTTGACGAACCTAATCTTTGGAGAGATGCTCGTCATGGTTTGTCATTGTCTCCAGCTAGAGTCCACGCGACCCACTGTTTTTTCCGTAGGCGTAGTTCCGTCGGAACTGTCCAGTTCTCAGCTACTTCCTCTATTGATTGCTTATCTTAGCAAACGAAAAACTTCTGGGGAACTGTTAAAGTCCTGGGCGGATTAGAAGGCTGAATGTTCGAAACCGAGGAATCCCTTGCTGGACTTTGGCTTCATGGCAATGCTTGAATATAGATCTCATGAACCAACGGGTCCTTACGCTTTCCTTTCCTTGCGCAAGGAGAAAATCCTGCTTGGGCGAGCCAGCAGAACGGAAATGATCCGGATGTGTTGACCTCGCAACCGTTAGGGTGGTACCTGGCGGAAGTGACACTCCTCAATCTGCAACATCTCGCAATTACGACATAGTCTCCTTCGCCGGAATGACGAAATCACCCGTCTTTTTTGAGGGTTCGGGGTCGGGCCTAATGCCGCTAACTTAAGAGAAATTCCTGTCCTTTCGCATCCTTATGAA
>OMOE01000149.1 GCA_900290365.1 Syntrophobacter sp. SbD1
CTGAAGGATCACCGCGAACCCGAACTTAGTGAGGGTTCCCTTTAGAAAAGGGGGGTGATTGGCGCATCCCTTTTCATGGTGTCAGGGTGTCCCGGGGGACATGAGATACTAATTCCTAATTGTTGAGTGCCGCGGCATCGTGGCACTCAACCCAGGTATTTCCTTGCCTGACGGTGGACAGCGGGGCTGGTTTGCTCCGAGACGTTGCCTACGATGCGTTCCAGGGCGGCAATCACCAGGGGCTGCAAGTTCGGCCTCATCTTGCGCACGTGCTGGAATGAGTTCAGCATGCGCGCGGCGTTCGTGTAGTTGATTGGAGCAAACTCGATGACTCTGTCGGCAATCCAGTTTACTCCCCGTTCGTTCCAGATCATCTTGCCGTTGTTTGCCATAGTGAGGAAGAGTGCGCGGCACCAGGTGGGCTGAGTGATCTGGAAAGTTGGCCTGCGGCGCTCCCTTTCGATCTGTTCGAAGACGTCCTTGCAGGTCCCGCTGCCGATAATACGGAGGTAATTGGCATATCCGCTTATGTTCGAATGCCACTCGCCGTAAACATCTTCGAGAATATCGAGCCTTTCGGGCGCCGAGCTGCGATTGAGGGCAAGCAGGGCGGAGACCTTGTCATTTGCAGTAGTGGCCCTGCGGAAGTGATCAAGTATCGTCATGTGGCTGTCTGTGGTGTCCTTCGCGGTTAGAAGCTCGAGTAGCACGTTTTTGAGCTGCCTGTCTTCAATGCCGTCAAGCAGGGTTTGGGCGGACCACAGGGAGTAGGTGTCCAGACGGTCGAACTGCTCCTGGAGTTCCTGCCGATACAGATTGTGGATGCTGATCATGAGCTGTTCCCTGGCGCGCACAAGTTCAGGGAACCATGCGCTGTACGTTCTGTCCATGGGTTGTTCGTCGATTCGCAGGAAAAAGGCCTTCAGTGCGGACGGAAGGGAGTTGTCGGATAGAACCTCTCCATAGAGCCCAAGCCACAGTGGATCTATTTCCCCTGTCCCGGCGTCAAGGAGCTTCTTTCGTTCGATATCGGTGAGCATGCGCATTGCATCGACCCGGCAGTAGGAGTTCGGGTCGGTCCTTGACTGCATGATAAGCGATTCGACATTGGCGCTCCGGTCAACGAAGGTCCCGTAAAAGGAATAATCCCTGTTTATAG
Source organism: Syntrophobacter sp. SbD1 (assembly GCA_900290365.1). Classification (GTDB taxonomy): domain Bacteria; phylum Desulfobacterota; class Syntrophobacteria; order Syntrophobacterales; family Syntrophobacteraceae; genus SbD1. The sequence goes on from OMOE01000149.1 coordinate 1,160, forward strand.
ATGCGAAGGCGGGCCGCGCTTGAAGATTTTCGAAAGCAATGCGGGCCTCCGGTTCGCCCAATTCGAAAACCTGGTCGGTTCCGGCAATATCCCCGCCGTGGATATCCACCAGGGCAAGCCTGATTGGAACGACAAAGGGTGATTTCCCTTTTTCAACTTCCTGGTGCAAACTGATGTAAAAAGTCTTCTTTTCAGTGTCCCACGAAGTCTTGGCGTGTACCACGGGATAGCCTATTCTATAGAGCCATTGTTCCTTGAATTGATCGAGCCGCCTTCCGGATACTTCTTCGAAGCATTGGAAAAACTGTTCGGTATTGGCGTTGCCAAAACGATAGCGGGAAAAGTAGAGGCCTTTTCCAGCCTTGAAATTTTCCTCTCCAATCAGGAGGCGAAGCATTCGGATAACTTCAGCCGCCTTAACATAGGTGACCCCGTCAATCAGTTCGTCAGGTTCGTTGAAGCCCTGGCGCACTATGCGGCCGGCATGCCCGGAGTCCTCTATGGAAAGCGGGCCGAGAAGTGGATTTCGAATGCTTTCAACCTGGTTGAGCCTGATAACGGCCGGATCGAAAACATCGGCCATGAACTGCCTTTCCACGTCCACGGTGAAGGCCTCATTTAGCCAGACGTCAAAAGGGGTCTCCATGGTCGTTTCACTGCCGCACTGATTATGTTCGAACTCATGGACGATAACCGCATGGGCGTACAGAAGGAACTGGTCCATCGTGTGTTCGCCGACCAGGGCGGCATCAGTGACGATCGTGGTGTTTCCGGCGTTTTCCATTCCTCCGAAATTGGACCTGCCCATACAAATGGTCCGATAGGTGTCTCCGCTGTATTGGTAGTCCTGTGTCGCCTTGACCCACCGGACAGATTTTTTGAGGATCGTCATCGGGATTTGCGCGCCGCTGCTTTGCCCGGGAGGAACGAGGTATTCGAGGTTTACGGCGCGGCCGTCATCGTAGACGACCCGGTCCCTGAGGACGTCATATGTCCCGGCGCAGGCTATAAAGAGGTAAGGGGGCATCGGGATGGGGTTATTGAAGGTGATTGTCTGCCTGTCCGCTTGACCGGACTTGCGAACGGGTACGCCGTCAGGGTTGGACGAGGTTTCAATATCTCCGTTGCTGATGAGATGCGTGTAGGCTACTTCGGCTTCCAGGGTGGTTCTCATTGTGCACTTGGCACGGCAGTCATCGAAGATGGGCATTATTCTCTGAAATCCCCATTGCTGGCATTGCGACATATACTGCTGAGGGGCGCCAGGGGGAGTGACATCCTTGTAAATGCCTTCGAAGATGTAATCCGAAGGGTAACAGAAGCTCCTGGTGCGCACTGAGAAAATTTCCCCTCCCGGCACTTTTCTCGGCAGCATGACGACAAGTTTGTTTTGCTCAGCAATATATTCATACTGAAGAGGGCTTTCCTCGGAATCGGGGCCTGAACACCATTGGACGCTCAATATTTCAAGGTCGCGGGCATCCAGGGAAATCCTATCAAGCTCCTGTACGGCGATCATCCTGAGGTAGTTTACGGCTTCGACCCTGTCGCTCAGGAAGTTTAGATAAATATCGAGGTGTTGCAACTGCACCGGTAGTTCACCGAAATCCTCCCGAAGATATCTATATTTTTCGTCCGGCAATTTGATCCTCCTTTAGATTCAAGTGCTTTTTTGGTTCTTTTCAATCGTCAATCATCCTGCCTCTGACCACCACATCGGCGCAAAAACGGCTCCTGATCCGGTCCAGCGCACGGTCGAGCCGCCCCTGCCTTTCGGTTTGCTCCCTCGATTGGCCGATACTCAGTTGACAGGGGCCGGAAGAAAAGTTCGATAAGCCTATTCCTATCAGGCGCACCGTTTTCGTGAGCTTGAGATCCAGCAGGAGCTTCTGCCCGGTGTTGAACAGGAGGTCAGTGGTGTCGAACGGATCGGGAAAAGTGCGGCTCCTCGAGATCGTTTTGAAATCGGAGAACTTAATCTTCAGAGTTACCGTTCTTGCTTTGAAACCCAGTTTTCGAAGCTCCCGGCCGACTTCCTCGGCTTGAGAAAGAAGCATCTTTTCCAGTTCGGCGACGTTTCCGGTATCTTTAGCAAAGGTTTGCTCGCAACTGATGGATTTGGGGTCGCCGCAGGGCTCGACAGCAGAATTATCTATTCCCCGTGCCTTGGAATAGAGAACGGCGCCCCATTTGCCGAATTTATTCTCCAAGAACTGAGGGGGAAATTTAAGGATGTCCGAAACAAAAGCAATGCCCAGGTTGCGCAGTTCTTCCCCTGTCTTTTTCCCTACGCCGGGGATTTTACCGATCGGCAGATGTCTCAGAAATTCACCAACCTGCTCTTGTTCGAGGATCGTCAGCCCATCGGGTTTTTTGTAATCGGAGGAGATTTTAGCGAGAAATTTGTTTGGGGCTATTCCGATTGAACAGGTAAGAAAGGTGGCCTCGCGGATAGCGGCTTTTACCCGGTCCGCCAAGGCACAAGGAGGGCCGTGGAGTCTTTCGGTGCCTGTAATATCCACAAAAGCCTCATCTATTGAAACCTGCTCGACAAGAGGTGATATCCCGCGCAGGATCTCCATTACAGTGCATGAGGCCTCTTTATACCGGTTCATCCGTACGGGGAGGAAAACAGCCTGCGGGCAAAGCTTTTTGGCCTGGAAAACGGGCATGGCGGAATGGACGCCGTAGCGTCTGGCCTCGTAGGATGCGGTGCTGACCACACCGCGCATTGCGCCGCCCACTATAACCGGTTTTCCGCGCAACTCCGGGTTGTCCGACTGTTCCACGGCGGCGAAAAAAGCGTCCATGTCCAGGTGCATTATTCGTTTTGTCACGGGAGCCTCTTGCAAAACTCAATTTTAAGGAGTAGATCCCGGACATTTTGCAAGAGGCTCACGGGATTCACTTCACAAGCATAACCGGACAGTGGGAAAGGACCCCTACCTTGAAGCTGATCGTACCCCAGCTTTCGGCAGCTTTTTCGGGATCGAGTTTGTGCGAACTCATTATAATCAAATCGACGGTGTGCGCGAGGGCAAAATTCAATATTTCGTAAACTCGTTTTCCGTAAAGTATTTGCTTGCTTACGACCAGGCCTTTCAGGTCGTGTCCGGCTATTAACGCATCCATCTTGATGCCGGCGGACTCGCCAAGTTGCCTGTAAAAGGCCTGAAACTCATCGGAACTGCCTTCCTCAACTGTTTCGATCACATGGAGCACAGTGAGGAGGGCTTGATTTTCGTGCGCCATCTCGGCGGCTATTTCCATGGCTTTGTGGCTCCTGTCGGTCAGGTCTGAAGGAACCAGAATGTTTTTAAACATCTACGCCTCCGGGGCGGTAGCAATTGGAAACTGTAAGTGTCACATCCGGAGTTTCCTGATGGACACTAACTGAGTGATGTGAATCTGTTCCGGCGAGCACGAATTAGGCAAAAGCGGAGCCGGTGATTACAAATCTAAGACCGAAGCACGCTGGTAGCCAGATGGAAAATCGCCCGCCTCGTGATGAAACAATTGACAATCGGCGAAAATAAGTCTTTTAGTAGCGATTGTCCGGAGTTCCGGCTTTTTAGGGCTTGTCCGCAAATAAGACTTTAGCGATTGCCGGGTGTGAGCGCAAAGGTTTTATTTACGGACAAACCCCTAACCCAGGCAGAAGAGTCGCTGAATTATGTCATCGGTCAAAAGAACAGGTGTTTACCTGATAGGCGCCCTCGGTTCCATAGCCTCAACTGTAGTTGCAGGGGCCCTTGCGTTAAAAAAGAAGCTGACGGCGCCAACTGGAATGGTCACCTGCTCGCAAATCTTCGATGGAATAGAACTGATCGAGCCGGCCGACTTCGTTTTCGGAGGCTGCGATATAAGAACCGAGGCCGACTCGAGGGACATTTTCGAAAGAATGGCCCCTGTTTCGCCCGCGATTTTGATGGAAATCAAGCCTGAGTTGGACGAATTTCATAATAATATCGATTGCGGGTGTGCCGGAAACTGCGGCGAGGCCATAGAGAACCTTGTCTATCCTGCTGCAAAAGAAAAGAGTCTTGAGCAGGAAATAGAGAATATGCGGGCCGCCTTGCGCAGCTTCAGGCGGAAATGGGGGCTCGATGAAGTAATTGTAGTAAACCTGGCTTCGACGGAGCCTCCACTGGAACTAAGTGAGCGCCATTGCGAAATTGAATCGTTCCAAAAACTGATCGCAGGCAACGAGGCGGCAATGGTCCGGGCGAGCACTCTTTACTCCTATGCCGCGATCGTGGAAGGGTGTCCGTACATAAACTTCACTCCGTCTAACGGCGCTCTTCTTCCGGCGATTTTGAAAATGGCTGCCGAAAGGGGCGTCCCTGTAATGGGCAATGACGGAAAAACAGGTGAGACGCTGGTGAAATCGGCCCTGGCTCCCATGTTTGCGTGGCGAAATCTGGAGGTAATGAGCTGGGAGGGCTTCAATATACTGGGCAATATGGACGGACGGATTCTCGATCACCCTGAAAACCGCGAATCAAAAATCCGCACCAAGGACCATGTGCTGTCCAAGATCCTTGGGTATTCTCCTCATAGCTCAGTAAGCATAGGTTATGTGCCGTCCCTGGAAGATCAGAAAACGGCCTGGGATTTCATTCACTTCAGAGGTTTTCTCGGCGCCAAAATGTCGCTTCAGTTCATCTGGCAGGGATACGATTCGATTCTGGCGGCCCCGTTGGTGCTGGATCTGGTACGGTTTGCCGAACTGGCGAAAAGGCGCGCTGAAGCCGGAGTGATGACTCACCTTGCCTCTTTTTTCAAAGCGCCGGTTGGAGTGGAAAACCACGCCCTGCAAGACCAGTTCCGAATGCTCACGGACTACGCCGGGAAACTGAGGCGGGAGGGCCGGGGTTAGCGGGCAGTGTAACAGCTCAGTCGCCCTTTTATGAAGAGGGGATTTTTCTTGCCGCCGCCAAAGGCAGCGGCGAACTTGGCTGGCGGTCCCACCGCCTTACTCGAAGTCGATGATAAGGTTTGCTTCGTTTCCGCATACTTTGCACGTGCGAGTTTCACGCTGCCTTTCTTTGATCTCTCCGGAGTCCGCTCGAATATAATCACCTGCTATGGGAATGAAACGGGGAATTATTTCTTATATTACTACATGGAAACGGAGCGGGTTTCTCGCTGACCGGAAAAAACAGAGTGTTACGAACGGGCTTTTCATTTTCTTTATATTTTTCGTATTCTTCGCTAAACGAGGAGATTTGGGCTATGGAGCGCAAAGGCTGTTTAAAGTTGCACCGGTTGCTTGCGTTGACGGCAGTTGTGGTTTTGGTGGCTGGAACGGTTTGCGCAAACGCGGCCCCTGGCGATCAAAACCTGGTGACGGCCATCCAGGATGTTGCCAAAAAGGCGATCCCCTCCGTCGTCCATGTCGAGGTGTACGAGAAACAGTCGGTTCCCAATCCACTGTTGCCATTCCGGAACGATCCATTCTTTGAGTATTTTTTTGGAAAGTCAGGCAAGATGCCCAAGTCCTTCGAACGGGAAATACAAGGCCTTGGCAGCGGGATACTTATTGACGACCAGGGCCATATAGTGACCAACAGCCATGTGGTGAACGGCGCCACCAAGATGACGGTCGTCCTATCCGACGGCCGCAGGTATACGGACAAATCGGTCAGGCTAATCGGTGTGGATGCCAAAACCGATCTGGCTGTTATTCAGATTATGAGCAAGGAGAGATTTCCTTTCGCCGTCTTCGGGGATTCAGACAAAGTCGACGTAGGGCAATGGGTAGTCGCGATAGGGCATCCACGTGGCCTGGACCAGACTGTCACACAGGGGATTATCAGTGCAAAGCATCGCCGAGGCATTTCGGACCCGAGCAGCTACCAGGATTTCCTGCAGACCGATGCAGCGATAAATCCCGGCAATAGCGGGGGGCCGCTGCTAAATCTCAGCGGTGAGGTAATAGGAGTAAACGCAGCAATTATGACCGAATCGGGTGGGTTTGAGGGTATAGGTTTCGCCACTCCGAGCAATATGGCTGTGCGTGTGTCCAAAGAGTTGATTTCAAGCGGAAAAGTGCAGCGTGGATACCTGGGGCTGACGATTCAGAATCTTACGCCTGAACTGGCGCGTTCGTTCGGAGTGAGCGACACAAAGGGAGCGCTGGTGGCAAATGTTTTAAAGGATGGACCCGCTGACAGGGCCGGGATTAAACAGGGAGACCTGATTTTGGCTTATGAGGGTAAGCCCATTGACGACCCTGATACATTCCGAAACGATATTTCCACTGTCCCTGTCGGAAATACCATTGCGCTGACCATATATCGGGAGGGCCAATCCCGGGACGTCAGCATCAAGGTATCGAGCGATCGGGAACAGGGAAAGGCGCTCCTGTCCTCTGTGACCAAGCGCTTCGGCATCGAAGTGAAGCCCATGGAAAAGGGGGATGCGATAAAATTGGGCCTTAATGCCATTTCCGGGGTCGTGGTCAGCCGGGTTGAGGCGAAGGGGCCTTTCGGCCGGGCAGGGATAGAGTCCGGTGACATAATCTTGCAGATAAACCAAAAAAACATTGCCGGGCCGGATGAATTCGGCGAAATTTTAAGCACTACGCCTCCCAGGACTAAGGTAATCATTACAGTTGTGGACCACAGGACACAGGAAGCAAGCCTGGTGCAGTTCCCGGCGCCTTGAGGATCAATTAGGAATTAGTATCTCATGTCCCCATGTGACACCCTGAAACTATGAAAAGGTGAGGGCCTGTTCGTCCTTCCGGCAGTCCCGGCAGTGAATCTGAGCCGGGATCAAGGGACGGAATCCAGTGACTTTTCGAAGCTGGAATTAACAACGAATCTGAACAAGGGATTTCTATGAAAGACATAATACGAGTAGCTATCATTCAGCCCAAGCCGTACCCATCCTTCGAAGATCCGAGAAATATCGGTCACGCGCTCCAGTTAATGGAGAAATGCCGGGGTGAAGAGCTGGATGTAATCTGTTTTCCGGAATATTTCCCTTGCCTGGGTGAACGGGAGATTGGTTCGGCAGCCCGCAAATTTGACAGCTATGTGATTGCGGGCATAATCGAAGAAGAGGGCGGAAACCGCTATAGCAGCGCTGCTCTTTTCAACAGGACTGGACGGGTGGTGGGCAGACAGCGCAAATTCAGCGTCGGAGCGCTCGATCGCGACAGTCTTGGAATCACTCCAGGCGATGGAGTGTACCGGGTATTTGAAACCGAATTTGGAAAAATTGGCATGCCGGTTGCCATCGATTACTGGGGACAGTCTGAAGCGGGGCGGCAGCTTGCCTACCAGGGGGTCGATATCGTGTTCAATCCGGGCATTTTCCCGGTTCTGCGCGGCCACTGGAAAACGGGAGCGCTGGTCCGTGCGTTCGATAATTTCGTTCCCGTTGTTGGGATCAACTCTGCCGATTACAACTCTGTGTTCGGTGAAAAACGCGTTCACCAGCACGGGGGAGGCAGTTTCATACTTCAGCCCCCTAAAATGCTGGACAAGTATGATTTCAACCGCTGGGCAAAAGGGTTGGACAATATCGAAAACTGGGTTCAGGTAGAGCTGGACCAACTCGAACAGGTTTATATCTCCGAAGTTGACCTGGCCACTGCCGCGCGTTTTCGAATCGAATTTTTCAAGCGCTTCGGGTTCAAACCGTGAAAAAGCCTAAGAGAAATATCTATCTGAAGATGAAGACGCTGCCGGAGGCCCGGCAAATCCGGGAGAGCCGGACCGGCGGGCTCCGGCTGGGCGAAGAGCAGGTGGAGGCCGCATCCAGTCTTGGGCGCGTCACTTCAACGGCCGTTACCGCCAAAAGGTCCGTCCCGCACTATCATGGAGCGGCGATGGACGGCTTTGCCGTGCGGGCCCGCGACACATTTGGCGCAAGCGATGCTACACCCGTTCGCCTTAGCCTGGAAAGAGCCTGTCCTGTCGATACCGGCGATGCGTTGCCCGAGTGGGCCGACGCTGTGATTATGATCGAGCACATCGAAAGAGTTTCCGATACCGAGATAGAAATCCGGTCCGCTGCGTTTCCGTGGCAACACGTGCGTAAAGTGGGTGAGGACATAGTGGCGGGTGAGATGCTCTTGCCTTGCCTGCACGTTTTGCGGCCTGTTGACGTAGGTTCCCTCCTGGCGGCGGGTATTTTGACCATAAGTGTTTTT
>OMOE01000147.1:0-765 GCA_900290365.1 Syntrophobacter sp. SbD1
CCATTTGAAATAATTCTCTCCAGCCATGAGTTTCTCCTTGTTAGAAAAGTCTTGTTGCCGTCGAGCACCCTGGAGTCTTCATCCGGAACAGCCGGTGCGCGTGTCTTTAGGAATGGTCAGTGGAAAGAAAAAGAACCGTTCGCTGCTCGGTGTCCCTCAATCCCTGAGCCCGGAAAATCGGAGACCACAACCGTCCGGTTCAGGCCGAAACACGTTGCTGTATTTGCCGGTGTGGAAAGCAGAGGAAGGGGAGATGCTTCTATCAATTCATACAGCCTGTCTGATACGGAATAATCAAATCAAGTAGCGCGATGGGCTTCTGAACCGAACGTAAAAATTGGATTCTGCAATAGAGAGATGAAGGCCAAAAAAACCATACAATTTCTCAATCGAACATGCAAGCGATATGTGAGGGGATTTAGGGATTTAGGGCAATGCTGCTGGCTTTAAACCCTTTGGTTTTGATGCTGAACCAGTGTTGGAATGTCTTTCTCTGTTCACGGTTTACCGGCTACTGACCACTGTCCCTTAATCGGACCGCTTTTCCTGCGAGAGCGGGCGCCGGATATCAGAGATCGGATTTTCTTGTTCCCGGTTCTTCCGACCTCTGATACCCGATATGTATAATACTGATTTTCGTTCAAGTCGGCTCCTCCGGGAGGGCATAAAGCCCTCCCCTACGAAGCGCAACGCGCCAATGACGGGGCGGGGTGGACCCTCGCTTCGCTTCGAGCCCCGCGCTTATCATGAAATCGTCACCTGACA
>OMOE01000147.1:775-19320 GCA_900290365.1 Syntrophobacter sp. SbD1
TGGATAGTCCGGCGCCCGATCTTTTCGTGAGGGCGCATCCCCGCCCAATCTTGAACGCAAATTAGTATAAGTTAAGCAGCCCGGCTCGTCTGACCGGGCAGAAACTCAGCCCGATCACTGCTGTCCCGGCTCCTTTTTCTTATCCGGTTGCTTCTGCTGTGCCGGCGCAGGCTTTGGCGCAGGAGCGGGAGCCGGCCTTGGCGCCGGAGCAGGCTGTCGCACAGCAGGAGCAGGAGCAGGAGTTGGTCTTGGCGCTGGAGCAGGCTGCCGCACCGCAGGCGCAGGAGCAGGAGCCGGTCTTGGTGCTGGAGCAGGCTGTCGCACCTCAGGTTTTGGGGCGGGGGCGGGTTGCGGCCGAGGAGGTTGGACCTCAGGTCGTACTGCGCCGCCAGGTGCGCCTGCCGGTGGACCTCAGGTCGTACTGCGCCGCCAGGTGCGCCTGCCGGTGGGTGCGTAACCCCCGGTGCAGGCGGTCTTGTTTCGCCCGGTGCGGGCGGTCTTACCCCAGGAGCGGGCGGTCTGGTTTCACTCGGTGCAGGCGGCCTTACCCCAGGAGCAGGCGGTCTTGTTTCGCCCGGTGCAGGCGGCCTTACCCCAGGAGCGGGCGGTCTGGTTTCACTCGGTGCAGGCGGTCTTACCCCAGGAGCGGGTGGTCTGGTTTCGCCTGGTGCAGGCGGCCTTACCCCAGGAGCGGGTGGCCTCGTTTCCCCGGGAGCAGCTGGTCTCCCTGCCCCGGGAGCAGGCGGCCGAACCCCTGGTGCTCCAGTTTTAATCACAGATGAGGCCGCAACAGGCTTTGTGTTCTTTTTCATTTCCATCGGTTTGAAAGAAACCTGGTTTTTCGGAGCGTTTACCTGGTTTGGCGGGACCAGTTTGTTAGTCAGTTTGGTTGGGGGCGGTACGGCCGCCTTTGCAACCGGTTTTGCCGTTTTGGCGGAGGTCTCAGCCTTTCTGAGGGCCGGCGCCGTTATGCTTTTGGCCCCAGTTGCCGCTATCCGCTGGTTTTGGCTGATCCTCTCGACCACCTCAGAGTGAGGCTTCAATGCAGGCGCCTGATTTACAAAGTTGTATTTCGCTGGTGTCTGATTGAAGTTTTTGACCACGGTATTGTTGACTACCGGAGCGGTGTGGAAGTTATTGACGATTGTGGTTTGATTGATATTGGTCACTCTTACCGAGCGATAGTTGGTTACCGAATAGAAAGATGCCTGGGGCACCACTACTGCGGCCGATGCGAAGGCAAGGCGTCCGACCGCGATGCTCACCGTGGGTACAGTGGTGACGACAACAGCCGAGGGTCCCCAGTAATGGTGAGAGTAATAGACTTCGTTCGGGGCAAGCGGGATCCATCCGACATCGGCATCATTGCTTATCCATGCGACCCTTCCCGGATACCAGCCAAATCCGATGGTCGGGCCGGCCGCGACTTCAACTACCGGAGCAGGAGGCACCCAGAACCATCTGCCATCGACGAGCACCCAGTTGCCGTAATGGCTGGTGACGTATCCGAACGGTTCTGCGGGCACCCAGACCTGATCTCCGTCATAATCGGTCCATCTGCCGACCGTGAAGGGCGCCCATGATTGTTCAACGGCCGTTGGCCGCCAGAATTCGCGGGACTCGCCCTGGTACTCAACCCGCTCCCAGCTTCCAGACTCATCCAGATCGTAGGAGTCGTCTTCCAGTTGAGATGGAAGGCGCCGAACCGATTCCCCTTCGACCTGGACCCTTTTGGTCAAAATCGAGTCCCGGGAAGCGTTCCAGTCATCCCACTGCGCGTCGAGAGTGCCCTCGCCATCGGCTACCTGGTTCGCATCGGCCAATATGGAAGCGCCGCCGGGAGTGATCTCATACCTGGCCTCGCCGTCCTGCTGGAAGTAACCAACCCGGCCGCCCAGGGCAAGGACCTCAACGGACTGATCACCCACGTAAAGGTCGAATATCGAACCGGGGTCCGCCAGTACGTAACCAAATGGAGTCGTGACCTTGAGCATGCCTTCGGGGTTCCTGTTATAAAACCGCGCCATACCGGAGGCTACGTCAATTTCGGAAGCATCGCTGTTTAGAGCTATTACCTGGATCTGTGTGTTGGCCCCGATCCTGACCAGAAGCCGGTTGGGAAAAAAGAATTCGGCTTTCGCGGACGGGTCGGAATATAGCGCGTCATTCAAACCGAATGGAGCGTCCTTGCTGATAATGACCCAATCCTTGACCTCCGGAACGTAGCGCAGGACCTGCCCTTCGATGTAACCAATGCGCCCGATCAAAACCGGCTCCTGCTGAGCTGCGGCCCGTAGTGCAAACGGTGATGTCAGGCATGCCGCAGCGAAGATTAAAGCCGACAGGAACCATTTCCTTCGATTTGTCATCAGTTCTCTCCTTTTGATTACGAGTAAAGTGGATGATATGTTTTAATCACTTATTCCCTGAATTTGCAACTCACTGGTTATTCGTTTAAAGCTTTTCCAGCAACCGAAGTTCTGTGGTAAAACATGCTATCTTTGTTATCGCAAAATTAAAACTTTAATCGGGCTTGAAAAGGAGGAGTATGAAAAAGGCAGGTATTTTAATGATGTTTATTCTGGTGGTTGCTTTGCTGGTTTCCTGCGCCCAGAAGGGCATGGAAGAATTGACGGGTAGCTGGCAGAGGCTGAACGGAAGCGACACGATCACTTTTTCAACGGATGGAAAGGCGCAGTTGGTGAGCAGCCTGGCAAACGTGAGCGCCTCATACAGTATTGTAAAAAAAGGAAATCTTCAGTTGGATCTGGGAATTCTTGGGAACCCGACGCTCAAATATTCTCTCACCAAAGATGAGCTTAGCCTGACCGATCCCAAGGGCAAGGAAATCAAATATCTGCGAGTAATAAAAGAGGAAACAAAGGTCCCCGCCGCCCGTCAGGATTGAGTACTGAGTGCTGAGGACTGAGTGTAAAGCAATCTCTTGCTTCCTCAGTCCTCATACCTCAGCCCTTCTTTAAAATGTCACAGTGGCGTTTATACCGCCGTAAAAATGCGTGGAGTTCGTGTCCAGCGAATTGGCTTCCAAAAAGTCGTCGGCTGCGCTGGTCAATGGCAGCCAGAGCCCGACTTTCGGAGCAATCGTCAGGTATTTGCCAATTGGAAACTTGATGTCCGCGGTCAACTGGCAGGTGTGAAAATCCGAGTAGCTCCCGAGAGGGACTGTGGGGTCCAGAGACAATAAATTATTATCATGATTGAGAATAAGATATCCGAAACTTGCCCCAAGGTCCACAGTGGCCCCCTTACAGAGGCAATCGACAGGTATGCTCTTGGTGAGATCGAGTTCAAACCACTCATCCACGGAATGCATTACTTCGCCGTAAACGGTAAACGCCACGGTGAACCACGGCAAAGTATAGCTGACGCCTCCGAACAATTCGTCTTCGTCCTCGCCGAAGGCGCTTTGCAATGGTGGGTTGAGGCCGTAGTATACGTTTCCTAAGAGTACTGAAAAATTCGGGCATATTTCCTTGGTATATGAAACAGTGAAGTCGGTCTCACTCCATTTTGAGTGGCCATCGTTTATACCAGTTTGCAGAAAGGGATTGCTGCTGTGGCGGGAGGTATCGAAATTGCCCCAGATATTAGCTGAAAAACCATACCAGGTGAGTGTTGCCGCAGGTTGGATGACAGCGCTGTCTTTGCTGTTGGCGGCGCCACGGAATATGTACTGGCTCAGGATGTCAGTGGAAAAAGTCGCAGTTGGCTTGCATGGATCGACTGCAGCCGCCTCTGCGGGGGCCGCCGCCTCATCGGCCCACGCAGCCATAAAAGGAGAGAAGATTGTCAACAGCAAGACCATACATCCAAGTGCCCTTTTTCTGATTCCAATTGAGTTCATTTCATAAGCCCCTTCTTTGAGTTGAATTGGAACTGTCCCTATAGAGCAGTTCGCTTTGTTAAAGCGGCCAAGCCGAACATGCCTCCTCCTCGATACCAACACGGCATCTTCGGCCAGGCCGCAGATTTATTGTCGATGAGTATAGATTTTCATTCGAGGGTGAGGATTCCGATGAGCAGGTTTCGCGCCAGATGCTGCTGCACCGGAAGCGATTTTGTGCCAGGCATCTTAACCATTGTGTGCAAGACACCGAAATACTGGCTTATAATACAAGTAAATTTTATGCTGCCCGGACCCTTTCGCTCTCTCCGTTAAAGCCCCGGCAGCCTAACAAATAGCAAAGACATGGTACGAAAATGTGTAATAGTACATCGTTGAAGCAATTTTGTAACAAATTCGCAATTCAAGAGCGGTATTACAACAGGAGGGTACAATGGATGAAAATCAAGTTCTTGAAGCACTAGCCGAGGATTTCTTTCATGGTTGGGACGTAGCGGTGACCGGAGGCGGATATCTCATTACAACAGATTGGGTCCTCCCTAATAATGAGAGGATCGAAATTCACGTTCGCAGGGTCGGCGACAGGGAAGACCTTTTTATAGTTACCGACGGAGGCGAGTTGATAAATTATCTGTTTTCGCAGGGTGTAGACCTCACGCGGGACCGTGACAGTCAGCGAATCCTGGACGGAATAGTGGAAAACAGGTCGATCAAGATCAGTGAGCACCAGTTGGCCAAGGGCGCAAATGAGGAAGAGATAGCCGGAGCGGTGCGCGTCCTGCTCGAAGCCGTCAAGGAGGCCTCATTTTCGCTGTGGCACAAAATTAGATCAAAGCCCGAGGACTCGGTCCATTAGTGTTACTCGCCCAGCGCCTCTATTTCTTCCTTAGGGATGGTTCCGGCGCCTTCGGCTTTAAGGAAAAAGATTCCGAGGGGCGGCAGGGTCAGCGAAAGTGATTGGTTATGGCCATGACTTGGGATCGGCTCGGTATCCACGCCTCCTAAATTACCGTAACCGGACCCGCCGTAAATTTTCGAGTCGCTGTTGAGAAGCTCCTGCCAGCGGCCCGCCCTTGGCNTCCCGCCGTAAATTTTCGAGTCGCTGTTGAGAAGCTCCTGCCAGCGGCCCGCCCTTGGCGTCCCGAAGCGGTAATTTGTCCTGGGCACAGGGGTAAAATTGGCCACAACCAATATTAGATCGTCGCCGGCAGCGGGTTTTCTAAGAAAAGCGAGAACGCTCGCGTCTGCGTCGCGGAAGTCGATCCATTCAAATCCTTCGGCGCTGAAATCGAGTTGGTGCAGGGCAGGTTCTTCCCGGTACAGCCGGTTGAGGTCCTTGACCCATTTTTGTATCCCCTGGTGCAGGGGATACTCGAGAAGGTTCCAGGCTAGGCCTTTCTCGTGATACCACTCATCCGATTGCCCGATTTCGCCGCCCATGAAAATAAGCTTTTTGCCCGGTTCTCCAAACATGTACCCGAATAGCAGCCTCAGGTTTGCGAACTTCTGCCATCCGTCTCCGGGCATCTTGTGAAGCAGCGATCCCTTTCCGTACACTACTTCGTCATGAGAAAGGGGGAGGGTGAAATTTTCGAAAAAGGCATACCAGATGTTGAAAGTAAGAAGGTTTTGATGAAATTTTCTGAAGACGGTATCTTTTGAGAAGTACTCCAGGGTATCGTGCATCCAGCCCATGTTCCACTTCATGCCGAATCCCAGCCCGCCCACGTAGGCAGGTCTCGACACCATCGGCCACGATGTGGACTCTTCGGCGATCGTCTGAACGTCGGGATATTCCGTGTACACCATTTCGTTGAAACGCTTTATGAAATAAATTGCATCCAGGTTCTCCTTGCCCCCGTAGATGTTTGGAATCCATTCGCCTTCCTGCCGGGCGTAGTCCAGGTAAAGCATCGACGCCACGGCGTCCACTCGAAGTCCATCGGCGTGATATTTGTCGAGCCAGAAAAGAGCGCTGCTGATGAGAAATGCTCTTATCTCATAGCGTCCGTGGTTGAAGATGTAGCTTTTCCATTCGGGATGGTAACCCTTCTTGGGGTCCTGGTGTTCGAACAGATGTGTGCCGTCAAAAAATGAGAGGCCGAATTCGTCGGTTGGAAAATGCGAGGGCACCCAGTCGAGAATGACCCCTATTCCGTTTTGATGCAGCACATCGATGAGGTGCATGAAATCCTGCGGCGTGCCATATCGCGAGGTCGGAGCGAAGTAACCGAGAGTCTGATATCCCCACGATCCGTAGAACGGGTGCTCCATGACGGGAAGAATCTCGACATGTGTGAAACCCATTTCCTTGAGGTATCCGGGCAGGTGCTCGGCCATCTCCCGATAGCTCATCCACCGGTTCCCCTGCTCCGGTACCCGTTTCCATGAACCCAGGTGCATCTCATAGACTGAATAAGGCGCGTTAAGGGAATTGACTTTTGCACGGTTGGCCATCCACTCCCCGTCGTTCCATTCGTAACCCGTGTCCCAAATTATGGAACCTGTTTTGGGCGGGGTTTCGCAGTGCATGGCATATGGGTCGCTCTTGTCGACCGTGTGGCCGTTTTCCCTTGAAACTATGTGGTATTTGTATATGGCCCCATGCCCGAGTCCCGGAATAAATCCCTCCCAAATACCCGAGCCGTCCCACCTTACTGCCAGGGGATGGGCTTCTTCGTCCCAGACATTGAAGTCTCCGACGACCGAAACCTCTTTAGCGTTGGGCGCCCACACTGCAAAGAAGGTCCCCGGTTCTCCGGCAACATTGCCGATGTGCGATCCCATCTTCTCGTAGAGCCTGAAGTGATTCCCCTCTTTGAAAAGATAAGTGTCGTGTTCGGTTATAAGGCTGAAGCCGTGCTTTGCTTCGGAATCTCCCATTTCATTACCTCACCTTAAAGAATGCGCTTCGTGATCAAAAAAGTACTCGAATCCGGGATAAAATATGACGTGGGGCATATATTGCAAATTGTGGCCAAAATAGCACTTTCGGCGGAGGTTGAATATATTAATGATTGTGTGAGCACTCTGAAGCAGGAGGGACCCAATTGAGTGAAATTTCCGGGAAAACATTTATTCTAACCGGGGCGTCCGGCGGTTTGGGGCGGGCCTTGGCCCTTGCGCTCGCAACTGAGAAAGTTGGGCTTGTGTTGAACGCCAGAAGCCCTGAAGCCCTCGAAAAAGTGGCGGAAGAAATAACAGGAAAGGGCGCAAGAGCCGATTTTTTGGCAGGTGGCGCAAGAGCCGATTTTTTGGCAGGTTCGGCGGCAGTGGGTGATGTTAGTAATGGACTCGTCAAAAAAGCAATCAACATGGGGGCCTTCCTTGGATTTATTCAGGCAGCGGGAGTACTCCATCCCGGGCCGGCCGTGTATGACCTCTCAGGCGCAGAGTTCAGCGAAATATTCGAGGCCAGTGTAACGGCAAGCTTTCACATGGCAAAAGCTGCTTTCCCGCATTTGATCGAAGCCGGCGAAGGGATTGCGGTCTTTTTCGGGTCCGGCGCGGCGGAAAGGGTTGTGCCGGGAATCGGAACATATTGTGCCGCAAAAGCCGCCGAAGAGCACCTGGTAAGGCATCTGGCCGCCGAAGCCCCGGAGGTAACAACGTTTGTGTTTCGTCCCGGAATCGCCGATACGCCTATGGTCAGGAGCGCTATGCACGCTCAGGGCAGTGCCTCCAAGGGACTGCGCGAACAATTCGGGGCATACGAAAAAAACGGCGAAATCCTCGATCCTGAAATTGCTGCCCGCGCTTTGGTTTCTATCCTCAAAAACAATCCCCGCCGCTTCCACGGGAAAACCGCAACCTGGCGGGACGGTGTGTAAAGTGTCACTTCCTGAGCGCATTTGACAGTTTTTCCCTAAGCGGTCATAATAGCTCCGCAAACCGGAAGGCGTGGCGCAAAGGGCAAAAAGTTGACCTCCGAAGGTTTTGCCTTCTTATTTTACTTTTTGATTTTTACTTTTGACTTTTGCCTTCCGAATGGTCGTGGCCTCATGGAAACCGAAAAAAATAAAAATCATTTTACCGGTTGCTCCGGCGACAGGGCAGTTTCGGAAAATGCCGCAGCCCTTGAGAAGATGCGCGAGCGCCTGGAAAACCTGAAGGAATGCTTCAGGATATCAGGCCTGATCAATTCGAGCCTTCAATTGGACGAGGTACTCGAAAATATCATGACGACTTCGCGCTTGATTCTAAAGGCGGATGCGTGCAGCCTGATGCTGGTGGACGAAAAGAGCGGCGACCTGGTTTTCGAAGTGGCGCAGGGTCCGGTTGCAGACAAGCTCAAGAGTGGTCTGCGGATAAAGAGAGGGCAGGGAATAGCTGGAAATGTTTACGACACTGGCGAGGCCCTTTTGATCCGGGACGCTTATGACGATTCGAGGTTTAACCGGGAATTCGACCGCATGACCGGATACCGCACGCAAACGATACTTTGCGTGCCGCTCAAGATCAAGGAAAGGGTCATAGGCGTATCCCAGGTAATAAACAAGCTTGACGGATCAAACTTCAACGAGGAAGACAATGAAACTCTGAGCCTGCTATGCGCCAATGCGGCAATCGCGATCGAAAATGCGCGTCTGCACCATGAAATTGTTCACAGCCGGCTGATCGAACAGGACATGGCCTTTGCGCGGAGCATTCAGCTGAGTTTTTTGCCCCGGCAAATGCCGGCGCTCCCCGGGTTCAGGTTCAGCACCCATTACCAGCCCGCACGGCAGATCGGTGGGGATTTCTATGATTTCATCCCTCTGGATGACAACCGTATGGGCGTTCTCATCGGCGATGTTTCGGGCAAAGGGGTATCAGCCGCACTCTTTATGGCCAGGTTCACCACGGATTTCCGCCTTCTGGCCATTCGGGACCCGGACCCGGAAAAGCTCGCGCGGCGCATCAATGAAAGTGTGTGTGCTCAAAGCTGCCGGGGGATGTTTGTCACCCTGCTCTACATAGTGGTCAGCAAAGACAGCGGCGAAGCTGTTTACGTAAATGCCGGACATCTTCCTCCTGTTATCTGGAACAGCTCCGAGGGTAAATACCTCATTTTGCGAGAAAGCGGCGGTCCTCCGATAGGGATACTGCCCGATCAGCATTATGTCTGCGGAAAAATGTCACTTAGTCCCGGCGCCTGCATTCTCCTTTCCACCGACGGGCTTGTGGAGGCCAAAGACGACCGGGGGGATCTGTTTGGATGGCAGAGAATCGAAAAGTGCCTGAGGGCGGGAGAATCGGACGTCGACTCGGTTAAGTCGCGTATATCCGCCTCGCTGTCCGAGTTCGTCGGGGAGGGTCCTCAGGCCGATGACATCACGCTGGTGCTGGTGGGGTTCGAGGAGAAATAGTTGTCATTGGTCCCGGTAATTCTCGATGTGCCTGCTGATCCGGCCGCCATGTTCATCGTCAGGGCGGTTGTAGGTAATATCTCGGCGAGAATCGGTTTTGGTGCCGAAGATACCGACAAACTGGTCCTTGCGGTCGACGAGGCCTGTACAAATGTCATCCGGCACGCTTATGCGAACAGTGCCGATGGAAGAATTGCCGTTACCTTCAGCCTCGGCGGGGATTGTTTTGAAATCGCGATCCGCGATTTTGGAGCCGGCGCCGATCCGGCGACATTTAAGGGGCGTGATTTGGATGAAATCCGCCCGGGAGGACTTGGAATTCACTTCATCAAATCGGTTTTCGACAAGATGGAATACGATGCCCCGCCCGGTGGGGGCATGCTGCTAAGGTTGGTAAAGCACATGCCGGGGGAGTTATGAGCTAGCAACAAAGGAGAATGAGCAAAATTGGACATACAGGTCAACGAAAGAAAACCAGGCGTATTCGTCATCTCCCTTGGAGGCGACCTCGATATGAGTTCCTCTCCGCAGGTCAGAAACATTCTGTTGCCCATATTCGACAAAAGCGTTTCGCACATGATAGTGGACCTGGGAGATGTCCCATATATAGACAGTTCCGGAATAGCCACTTTCGTCGAAGCGCTCCAGCTTTCCCGCAAGGGCAACATCCGGTTCTCCCTGGCCGGCGCGTGTCGGAGGGTCGAATCCATCTTCGATCTGGCCTGCCTTAAGAATATTTTTGAGATGGCGCCGGACTCAAATCAATTGATCGAGGGAGAACAGGGCAGGTGAGTTCAGTCTCGAACAGCAGGATAGTCTTATTTCTGAGACACATTACCAGCATTTCTTATTTTTTCCATGAAACAATGAAATGGACTCTGGTAAAGCCCTTCGAGGGAAAGCCACTCAGATTTAGGGCCGCAATCGTCCAGATGGAGGAAGTCGGCGTTAAATCGATCCCCATAGTGGCGCTGGTCTCATTTGTAATCGGGATTATCCTGGTGCTCCAGACCGCCTATCAACTGGAGAAATTCGGGGCGATTACCTTTGCGGCAAGCCTGGCCGCTGTCGCGCTCACTCGTGAAATGGCGCC
This sequence comes from Syntrophobacter sp. SbD1, assembly GCA_900290365.1. Classification (GTDB taxonomy): domain Bacteria; phylum Desulfobacterota; class Syntrophobacteria; order Syntrophobacterales; family Syntrophobacteraceae; genus SbD1. The sequence goes on from OMOE01000147.1 coordinate 11,082, forward strand.
GCTATTAACGGCTATTGTGCTGGCCGGCCGCGTCAGCGCGGCATTTACAGCGGAACTGGGCACGATGCTGGTTACCGAAGAGATCATGGCCCTTGAGGTCATGGCCATATCTCCAATTGCCTACCTTGTCGTTCCCCGATTCATCGCCATGATCATCATGCTGCCGTGCCTCACGGTGATTGCCGATGCCATCGGAATCCTGGGCGGCTACTTTGTGGGGACCCTTGCAATCGGCATCAGGTCGGCCCTCTATATTCAGAATACAATCGACGCTCTTGTGATGAAAGACATCCTGAGCGGGCTGGTGAAAAGCGCCGTTTTTGCAGTGATAATCGCCATGGTAGGCTGCTATCGGGCCTTCGTCGTAAAGGGCGGCGCTGAAGGGGTCGGAAAGTCGACTATGATTTCCGTGGTTACCTCGCTTATCAGTATTATCCTTGCCGACTGCCTGTTTACGGCAATTTTTTATCTTTTTCTGTAGAGGTTAGGAATGGCGGAAACGCTTATAGAAGTAAGAGACCTTTTCAAGGGCTTCGAAGGCAGAACGGTGCTCGATGGTATAAATCTCACCGTCGAGCGGGGCAGCGTGTTTGCCATCATGGGTGGGAGCGGCTGCGGCAAGACCACCCTGCTTCGGCATCTTATCGGAGTTATACGCCCTGATTCCGGTGAAATCCTGGTCGGCGGGAAGGATATTGTCCTTTTTGACGAAAACCAAATGGACGGCTACCGTAAGAGATTCGGGATGCTGTTCCAGATGGGGGCTTTGTTGAACTCGTTAAGCGTTCATGACAATATTGCGCTTCCGCTTCGCGAGCATACGGAACTGGACGAAAAAATCATCGGCGTCATGGTAAAGATGAAACTGGAACTGGTAGGGCTTCGTGATTTCGAACACCTCAAGCCCGCACAGTTGAGCGGAGGAATGCAGAAAAGGGTGGCTTTGGCGCGCGCCCTTGCGCTCGACCCCGAAATCGTCTTCTACGATGAGCCTACCTCGGGGCTCGACCCCGTGGTGACCGGGGTTATCGGTCAGCTTATTCTAGACTTGAGCAAACGCATGGGAATCACATCGGTCGTTGTCACTCATGATATCGGCAGTGCCTTGAAAATATCCGACAAGATGGTGGTTCTGTTTCGGGGAAGGGTCGTAGCGGAAGGCACACCAGAAGAAATACAACGATCCTCCGACCCCGTGGTTCAGCAATTCATTCACGGAAGTCCTGACGGTCCTATCCCGCTTCGCCAGTCGAGCCGGGATTACCTTGAGGATTTGTTGGATATGTAGGGAATTGTTCATTTTCTGTAGTGAGAAGAAACGGTCACGAAGTCCGCGAAGGATACGCGAAGGACACGAAGGGAAATCTATCGAAATTGATACGATTTATCTTGTAATGACTTCATGTTCTTCGTGCCTCCTTCGTGCTCTTCGTGACCAAAAATTTGTTTCTGTTGAGGTGCTGGTATGCAGGTTTTTCGGTCGGAAATAAAGGTGGGACTGCTGGTCCTTGTATCGTTCATCCTTTTCGTGATCGGGATCTTTGTGGTGAGCGACGTCCGCTCCCTCTGGGATAAAAAGAAAACCCTCACGATCCTTTTTCAGTATGCGGATGGGATAACCGCAGGGTCTCCCGTCTGGTACGCCGGCTTTGAAGTGGGCGGAGTGAAGGAGATACGCCTGGCCCCGGGAGTGGCTGACCGCATTGCGATTACCGTAAAGGTTTCTCCGGATGCCCGGGTGAGGAAGGATTCCCGTGCGGAAATCCGGAGCCTCGGAATGATGGGAGCAAAATACGTGGAGATAAGCCCCGGATCTCCTGATTCCCCTGTGCTGGCCTCGGGCGATACCCTCGAAGGAAAAAGCCCGGCTTCGCTTTCCGAAATAATTGAAACCGGCGGCAAGGTCGCCTCCGGCCTGGTCGATTTGGTTCAGAACGCAAAAGAGCTGATCTTTGAGGTTCGCAACGATTATACGGTAAAGGATACGATTCAGAACGCAAATACCCTTATCGACCAGTTGAAAGAGCGTACTGCCGATCTGCGGCCGATAATGGAAAACGTCCGAAAGGTATCGGGAGAAGGCGGACATGAACTCGTGTCCTTGATAAAAGAGGTCCGCGCCACGAATGTGAGCGTGGCAAAAAAACTTGGTTCGATTGAAACCGAACTGAACAAGACGCTTGGACAGGCGGGCAGGGGGCTCTCGGAAGCAGATGAGACCATAAAAGGGGTCCACTCGATCATAAGTTCGAACCAGGACAACATTGCCTCTATTCTCGATCATTTGAACGAAACTTCGCAGCACCTGGACGCCTTGAGCGAAGACCTGAGACTTCATCCCTGGAAAGTGGTATGGAAAGCTGACGGAAAGCTTGAGCCCGCCAATGCTGAGGAGTGGAGAGAAAAAGGCAGGATAGGACCATATGGGGAAAAATAACGCGCTTATCCTGGCCTGTCTCATCTTTCTTTCGGCTTGCGCCTCCGGAGGGGGAAATCCGTATAACCGGGCGGTCGAAGATTACAACATGGGGCATATCGGCCAATGTTGCGATGCCTACAGGCAGGCCATTGTGCTTTCACCATCCGACCCACGGCCCAGGTTCAACCTGGCGGTGATCTATCAGGACCAGGGAAAATCGAAGGAGGCCGAAGAGCTTTACAGGGAGGTTGTGAACCAAAATCCAGGGTTTGCTCCGGCATGGTCCAACCTTGCATCCATCCTGGAAAACCGGGGGCAGCCAGGTGAGGCTGAAATGCTTCACCGGCGCGCCATGGAGGCGGATCAGGACGGTTGCGCCGCGGCAAGCCAGTTCGGCTATTTTTTGCTGAGGGCCCAACGCGGCGACGAAGCTGAGGCTGTCTTCGAACAGACTAAAGAAAAAAATCCACGGTGCGCAAACGCCTGGTTTGGCCTTGGGCTGATTGCCGAGGCAAAGGGCGATTGCCGGAAGGCCCTCCAAGACTATGACAAGACGTCTATTTATAATCCATCCGATTTGGAAGCATACCTGCGCTCCGCAAAGATTTTGATTTCCCTAGGACAGGGGGCCCGTGCAGCCGGGCTGCTCCAAAAGGCGGCAAGCATCGACCGGTCCAGAGGCGATATACACTTGCTTCTCGGCACAGTGCTCCGGGAAGAAGGAAAATTCAAGGAAGCCGAAGAAGCCCTTGAGCTTGCTGAAAAAACCGGGGCGTCCCCGGCCGAATGCGACCGGGAACTGAGCATCGTCTATGGGAAACTGTGCGAACAATGTACTGCCAAGGGCAGGTAAAGAGGCAGGCAAAGAGGCTGAAGCAAAAGAAAGACTGAAGGCTATGAACCCTCACTTTGTTCGGGCTCCGCGTTAAATGTTGGAGCCCACGGTAGACGCTTATAGTTCGGCGTTCGATCTTAAGCCCTCACTTCGTTCGGACTTGCTTGGCGTCCGATCTTCTGTGAGGTCGCGTGAGGACGCAGGCTTTAACCCCTTCAGCCTGACAACCTAAAGTCTGTCGGACAGGGGAAATGTAGTGGCCGATCAACCCGCAAACTACGGTTCGGCTCTGGGCAATCTGATAGTGTGGTTGCGCCAGGTCGTACGCGCAACCGGTAACCTGAAACCCGCAACGCCGAAGGCAAAATTTATCCTCGCATCGATCTCATCGGGGTTGAAATTTGCCGGCTCCGGTTTGATCGACTTATTTCTTCCCGTGAGATGCTCGGGTTGCCAAAAGGTGGCAACCGGGCCCCAAAGGTCCTGGTGCCGGTCGTGTTGGAGCCAAATCCCGTGGATCGCCTCGCCTCTATGCCCAAAATGCGGACGGCCCTTTAGAGATTCCGGCGGCGCATCCGACTACCTGTGCGGCGAATGCATCGAGTCGGTTTTCCATTTCGACTCGGCCAGGTCGGCGGTTTTTCATGAGGGAATTGTCCGCTCCGGAATCCACCGGTTCAAGTTCGGCGCGCAATTGGAATGGACGCCTTCCCTGGTTGAATTGCTTGAAACCACCTATGCCGGCTGGGGTTTGCCCGCCCCCGATTTTATCGTTCCAGTGCCCCTGCATCCCTCACGGCTCAGGCAAAGAGGGTTCAACCAGTCGGCGCTCCTGGCCGGCGAGTTTGCGCGCAAAGCCGGGTTGCCTGTCTCATTCAACGTTATCGCTCGAAAAGATCAAACCCTGCCGCAGACTCGTCTGAAGCGCGAGGAGCGTCTTAAAAACGTTAAAGGCGCATTCGAAATTTCGGATTCGAAAATGGTGCGCGGCCGCCGCATTCTCCTGGTAGATGATGTCTTCACCACCGGTACAACCCTAAGCGAATGCGCAAGGACTCTGAAAAAAAAGGGGGGAGCCTCGGAGGTGCACGCGCTGACTGTCACGCGCGCACTTCCCGGCTAAACCGAAGAATGGGATCAAACAGACGCGGCGTAATGCATATTAAGTCTACTCATCTAAAACGCACGATTTTAATGGGGACAATACTCACTGAAGGAATTCAAACTTTCCAACGTATTGGTCAACGGAGTTGATGCACGCTGCCTTTTCCTGCAGATAAAGCGGACGGGACAGGGTTATTCGGATCGATTCCATATTTCTTTATTCGATGCCAGACGGTCACTCTGTTTATCCCGAGCATCTTTGCCGCCCTGGTCTGATTGCCGCTGTATTTAATGAGGGCGTCTATAAGCGCCTGTTTTTCGGTTAATGGAGCTGGGGCTGAAATTACTTGCCGGACAGCATTGCTTCTCATGCATGCAGGAAGATGCTTAAGGAAGATCAGGCCGTTTTCCGCAACGACAAAAGCATACTCAAGGGCGCCTATCAATTCTCTTACATTTCCAGGCCACCTGTAGTTCATAAAAAAATCCATAGTTTCCGGGGCCGCACCGCTGATCCTCTTACCACTCCTGTCTTGCAGCCGCCGAATAAAATGGTTCATTAACAAGGGAATGTCGTCTGTCCGATCCCTGAGGGGTGGCAAGCTGATTGGAATGACATTGATGCGAAAGAAAAAATCTTCCCGGAACTTCCCCTGCCCTATTAACTGCTCAAGATCTCTGTTGGTTGCCGTTATAATGCGGACGTCCGTCTTGATCGGCTGATAATCTCCAACGCGTTCGAATTGTTTGGTCTCGAGAGTCCTCAGAAGCTTTATTTGAATTGAAAGCGGGATGTCCCCGATCTCGTCAAGAAAAATATCACCGCCATTTGCAGCTTCAAACCGTCCTTTTCGGCCAGTGTGTGCTCCGGTAAAAGCTCCCCTGGTGTGACCGAACATCTCGCTCTCGATGAGACTTTCATTGAGTGCCGCGCAATTTACCTGGATATAAGGCTTGTCCCGCCGCTGTCCCAAATTGTGGATGGCTTGGGCAACGAGTTCCTTGCCTGTGCCGGTTTCTCCATAAATGATAACGGGCGCCTCACTGGTGGCCGCTTTCCTGATTATTTCGAAAACGCCCTGCATGATTTCGGATTTTCCCACTATTCCCTGGAATTCGGAGAGGTCTCGCAGAGGTCTTGAGAACGGTTCTATTTTCCCGCCCCGTTCTTCTATTTCGGAGATATCCTTAAATCTTTCGGCCGATTCGATAACTTTCCCAGCCACCTGTAAAAGATAAGAGTCTTTCAGTACATGCATATATAAAAGTCGTCCTTTCACTCAAAACCGCGGGGATTTTGGGCCGAAACTTTATCCGGCATTCGCAATCGATAATCCCTGAGCAAGGTTAACAGGCTTGAGCAATTCTCAAAATTTTAAACTACCGGGCCATCGAAGACAACCGAGAAGTTGTTTTGTGAATTTCAGCGGGCGTGGGTTGGTTCGTAGGCAGGGACTTTGCATTTCCTGGCGGCCTTCACGAGGGATGTGTCCTGTGTTGACAGCGGCAGATCAAGCCTCATGGCGAGGTCCAGGTAGGAAGCGTCATAGGTTGAAAGCCGGTGTTCCCGCGCGAGCGAAACGATCTCCTTGAGCATTCGCTCGGGGGTTTCCTGTTCTACCACGATGGGCAAACCACTCAAGAGCTCGAGAAAGCGGACGACTGAAGCATGGCTGAGACGCTTTTTCCTTTCCGCGACAAGCAGGACGTTGCCCACCTCCAGAGGCCATATGGCCGGGACAAAGGCCTCTCCGGCCTCGAGGCTTTCGAGGACAGCCTCTGCGTAGCCGTTTCCCTCATCCTCGAAACACCACGACATGACGACCGAATTATCGACGACAAACCGGGCAGACATCAGCGCCTTCCTTCCTCTATCATATCGCGAATGGAAAGCCCGTCGAGGCGGTTGCCGCTTCGAAAGCGTTTCAACTGGTCGATAATGTCGCGCACGGGGGTCCTCTTCGAGGCATCGGCCGGCTGCAGAGTGGCCACAGGCACGCCGTGCTTTGTGATCGTTATCTTCTCACCCCTGGCTACACGCTCCAGGAGTTGGGTGAGGTGAGTTTTCGCCTCATAAGCTCCTACAGTTTCCATAAAGCACCTCTCATATAAACCAGTCTACTACCAGTCTAATCTATGCCACCCAAAAAACAAGCTGATTTTTCATCCCATGACTATTACCCTCTGACCAGTGTTTGTGATAAAATACATTTAGAGATTCATCGACTTTTCTTCGATGCCTCATAACGGAGGGGCATAATATGAACGAACTTTTGGCGCCAGGTGGCAGTCTGCTGATGGTTGAAAAAGCTTTCGGCTCGGGTGCGGAGGCTGTTTACGTCGGCTCAAAGGGGTTCAGCAGGCGAAAGTGCGCCTGGGAACTCGAAGATTCCAGCATACGGGATGCAATCGAGATAGCTCGGCGATTTGGCGGCAAGATCCGGATCGCCATAAACGCTGAGGTCCCGCCTGAGAAATGGGCGCTCCTGCTCGAAAAGATGGGGAAATACGCATCCTGGGGCGCTGAAGGGGTCATAGTCAAAACACCCGGGATAATGCAGCTTGTCAGGGATAGACTGCCCGGGCTGACTATCCACGCAAGCGTTGGGTGCAATATTCAGACTGTCGCGGAAATGGCCCGGTATAAGGAATTCGGGGCCACGCAGATCGTTGCTTCAACGGAAATCGATACCCCGGCAAAACTGAAGGCTTTCAAGGGCTCCGCCGACAGGCTCGGGCTGGCAACCGAGGTGCTGATCCACGGAAATAGGTGTGTCGGCGGGGTAGGAAACTGCCTTTTTCACGAATTGATCAGCGACAGCTATATAAAACGCATACACCTGGACGAAGACGGAAATGAAATAGTCGAATATGAAGGCTGGCCGGACCGAAGCGGCAGTTGCTTCAGGTTTTGCCTGCTAACCGATGAGCAGCGGCGTAAAGTGCTCCGCCAGCGTGCGCACAAAGAAGAAAAAATCGAACGAATCAATTCCCGCATCAGGCGCCACCCCAACGTGGCCTTTCTCATAAACGGAAAGGAACTTTGGGACTACATGGGCCTTGGCCTCCATACGATCAAGGTGCAGGGCAGGGAATATGCCGCCGAAATGGTAGGCCGGATGATTTCCTGCTACCGGGCGCTGATCGACGCGCACCGGGAAGGCAAACCCTTTGACGATCCGGCCCTGGTCGAGATTGAGAATGAACTGGACCGCATCGGCATGGACCGGGACCAGGCCCGGATGGAAAAAACCAGGGAACTGCAGGCGAACATAAAAGGCTTGTGAAAAGCTCTTTAGACAGGATTTACAGGATTAAAAGCAACGAGCAGGAGTAATATCTTTGTGGAATTCGTAAAAAGAAGGATGCACTCATGCCGGAGCCGGCGAAAAAGAAGGCCACCACCTACGACAATCTCTACGATGTCCCGGAAAATATGATCGGAGAAGTCATTAACGGCGAACTCATCGTCACTCCGCGACCCTCACAAAATCATGTATACACCGCTTCCACCCTGGGTATAAGAATTGGATCGCCTTATTCGGCGAAGGCGGCGGACCCGGGGGTTGGATAATCCTTGTGGAACCCGAAGTAAGACTCGGAGAGGAAACCGTCGTTCCCGATCTGGCCGGCTGGAGAAAGGAGCGGTTTCCAAGAACCGGGGAAACCAATTGGATTTCGGTCTCTCCCGATTGGGTATGCGAGGTGCTCTCGCCCAGCACCTTTCGTGTGGATAAAATCAAGAAGATACCGCTCTACGGCCGGCATGGTGTCGGACATCTATCGCTCGTCGATCCCATCGCCAAAACTTTGGAAGTTTTCCGCCTGGAATCGGGCAGGTGGGTAGTGGCAGGCGCCTATGCAGACGACAACAGCGTGCG
>OMOE01000146.1 GCA_900290365.1 Syntrophobacter sp. SbD1
TCGAAAACCACATGCCGGAGGTGATCGTTATAGATGAAATCGGGACAGAGGCTGAATCAACGGCTGCCCGAACGATCGCCGAGAGAGGCGTGCAACTCATTGCCACTGCGCATGGCCGCACACTTGAAAATCTTCTTCAAAATCCGACACTGATGGATCTGGTTGGCGGCATTCAGGCGGTCACTCTCTCCGATGAGGAGGCCCGAAGGCGCAGAACTCAAAAAACAGTGCTCGAGCGCAAAGGGCCGCCAACTTTCAACGTTATGATCGAAATCCAGGAGCGCGGCAGATTGGCCGTTTACGATAACGTGGGCGAGGTGGTGGACCGATTTTTGAGAGGATTCCCCCTGTCTCCCGAAATCCGGACCAGAACGGAAGGCGGACGGGTCGAAGTCAGCCGTGCGGAACCGGCGAAAGTGCAACCGGAAGCCGAAAACGCAGGCTCCGCCATTGCCTGCGGGCCAGTTCCCAAACTGGCCCGCAGGCGGCAGCGGAGGAAAAACATCAGAATATTTTCCTATGGAGTGAGCAGGATAAGGCTGGAACGTGTAATGGAGAAACTTCGGGTGCCGGCGGTTATTGCTTCCGACATTGACAGGGCAGACCTCATTGTCACACTTAAATCCCAGGAGAAGCGGCAACCGGGAAGCATTCGAGAAGCAGAAGCGCGGGGAATGCCCCGATATGTTCTGAAAAGCAATACCACCACGCAGATGGAGAATTTTCTGCGCTCTCTTTTCCCTTCAGAACCTGCTGGTGTAGTGGACGAAGATGAGGAGCCGGGAATCTCGGAGGCCATGGCCGGTGTTGAAGACATTCTCGAAAACGGCCGCCCCGTTGAACTCTCGCCGCAAAACTCCCGCGTGCGAAGGCTTCAGCACCTGCTGGTCGAAAGAAGCGGACTGAGGTCACAAAGCATCGGCAGGGATCCGAACCGGCGAGTGGTAATTCATAGTGAGTAAAGGCAGTCCTCAGTCCTCAGTCCTCAGTCCTCAGTGGCCAGAAGAAGCTTTTCTCCGACGATTGATTAATCAGCGCTCCTTGAGTATCCGAACTCACGTAGCGCCCTTGGGTCTTTTCTCCAGTTTTTCTGAATCCGCACAAAAAGACCCAGGTATATGTGGCATCCCAGAAAAGTCTCTATTTCCAGGCGCGCCTGCTTTCCGACCTCCTTGAGCATCTGCCCGCCCTTCCCTATTATGATGGCTTTCTGAGACTCGCGCTCGACGTTGATCACGGCATCTATCTCAATGAGGTTTCTATCGGGCAGATCTGTGAATTTTTCAATAGTCACGGCAATCGAGTACGGGATTTCCTGGTGAAGCAGATGAAAGATCTTCTCCCGAATCAGTTCAGCGGCAAAAAAACGCTCCGGCTGATCCGTGATGTAATCCTCGGGGAAGTATTGCGGTCCCTGGGGCAGGATCGAAAGGACCTCCGCCAAAATGTCGTCTGTCCCCTCCCCTTTCAGGGCCGAAATCGGAATAACCGCCTTAAAGTCAAACCGCTCCCCGTAAGCTTGGATCAAAGGCAGCAATTCGCCTTTGTTTCTGAGCAAATCAACTTTGTTTATCACAAGTAATACGGGCGTTTTAATCCGGCGAAGGTTGTCCAGTATAAGCTGATTTGCAGGCTGGGCGGCTTCCGCCTCTATCATGAACAGGACGGCGTCGCTTTCGCTAATCGTGGAAAGTGCTGTTTCCACCAGTCCGCGGTTGAACTCATCCTGTGCCTTATGGATTCCAGGGGTATCCACAAAAATGATTTGGTACCCCTCTCCATTAAGTATTCCCGAAACCCGATTCCTCGTCGTTTGAGGTTTGGGCGCCGTTATGGAAATCTTTTGTTTCAGAAGCTGATTCAGAAGGGTTGACTTTCCAACGTTGGGCGCCCCAACAATAGCAATGTATCCCGATTTGAAATCCTGCTTTTCTCCGCTATGCATCATCAATATCTCCAGTAGCCCATTTTCTTTTCACGCGAAGACGCGAAAAAAAAGACGGGGCGATGGGTTAGGCTTCTCTTCACCAATCCTGTCACTCTGACTTCACCGTGCGTATGCGTGTGGAAAGGGCTGCTTTTTCTTTCGTCTTCGCGTCTTTGTATGAAAAAAGAAAGTCGACGGCCTTGAGCCCGGCATCACCGGCAACTTTCACGCTTACGCCCCATCGGGCTTTCCAGTGCAGCAGATTTGATTTTCGGTGTCCGATGACGTCGCTCACCTGATTCGGAGACACCAGCAAAACCATCTCGGCTCCGGAAATTTCGGAAAGTGATGCAAAATGCCGATCTATGCGGTCTCGCCACGAGCGGCATTTTACAAGGTATCCGAAGGCTGGATGATACGGTCCAGCTACAATGACCCCGGGCTTTTCCAGGGCAGGATCTGATTGCAGTCCCATTCTGATTACCGATATGCCTGCCGTGGTCGCCAGGTCATAAGCCGGGGCCAGCCAATCAACAGCTTCATCGAGACTCAACGGCGCGTAAATGCCTTCTCTAAATGATTCAGCCAGAGCAGTCCCTTCAAGGACCAGTGTCGGGTGGATGCGCACAAAATCAGGCTGAATCTCAATTGTTTTTCGCATTGATTCGATGAACAGCTCCCGCGTGTCTCCGGGCAGCCCGGCCATGAGTTGAAAGCCTAACTTCCATCCCCTGTCTCTGACCCGTTTTGCCGCACTATACACCGACGATGCGCTATATCCCCTCCCGCTCTTTTGCAGTACATGGTCCGACAGACTCTGAACCCCTAGTTCAACCGTACCGATCGGGTATTTTGAAAGAAGGTCCATCACATCGTCATCAAGACAATCCGGACGGGTTGAAAAACGAACCGTCGTAAAAATCCCCTGTTTTACGGCAATAGAGACAAAAGCAAGGATGGATTCGATCAGCGCTGGGGGCAGCGCGGTAAAAGTACCGCTAAAGAAGGCGATCTCCCCTGCACGGCCGGACTTGTGGACCTGGCTGGAGTAATCCCTTAAACCCGATTCCACGTATTCGAGAATATCACTTTCACTATGAGCGTAAGAGGCAACCACGCGCTGATTGCAGTAAACGCATTGAAAGGGACATCCGGCATGAGGCAGGAAAATTGGGTAGATCATCTTTTCAGTCAACATCCAACTGAAGCAGTCCGGGGTCTTTTTCGATTTCAGCGATTGCATTTCGTGCGGCTTCCTGTTGGGCTTCTTTCTTGCTCTTGCCAAAACCGTGCGCCAGCATCTTGTCCCCTATTGCAACCCTTATGAAGAAAGTTTTGTCGTGATCCGGCCCTTCTTCTGCCTCCAGTAAATAGATGGGGGTAAGCTTCAACTTCGCCTGAGTAATCTCCTGGAGCTGGGTTTTGTAGTCTTTATCCAAGGCTTTGAGCAGGTGGTCTTCTTCCCTTTGTTCGAGGTAGCCGTGAAAAATCTTTCTGACCAGCAGGATGGCCGAATCCAGACCACCGTCAAGGTAAACGGCGGCAAGCACCGCTTCAATCCCGTTGGCCAAAAGCGAAGGTTTCTGACGCCCTCCTGAGAGTTCCTCCCCTTTACCCAGGAGAAGAAAATCTCCAAGATTTATGCCCAATGCGATTTGCGCAAGCTCTCGTTCGTTTACGATGGAAGAGCGAAGCCGGGATAGCTCTCCTTCATCGTAGCCGGGAAAAAGGTCGATCAGCAGATGGCTTATTGCCAACCCGAGCACCGAGTCGCCAAGGAATTCGAGCGTTTCGTTATCGGCCGAAACGTCCTGATTTTCATATGCGAAAGAACGATGCACCAATGCCCGCAAAAGGAGGTCGCTGTTCTCGAACCGGTATCCGAGCGTATCTTGCAGTTTTTCGAGATTTGCTGTTTGTTGCATGGCCCTGTTTAAAGTATGGTAAAAAATCAGCGCCACTTCTACTTTAAAGTCCGGCGCATTTATAATATACACTTTTTAACGGCATGATTTGAGTATATTCTAACTTTGATCGCGATAGGCAGGTTAGAAATGATTTCATGGCTTGGATCTCCTCGCCCAGGATACAGCCGGTTCCTCCTTTTGGATCGCGACGGCGTACTAAATGTGAATCGACCCGATTATGTAAAGAGCTTCGACGAAGTTTGCTTTTATCCGGAGGCTCTCGAAGCCCTAAGGGTCCTCGAGAGCAACGGCACAGGGGTCATTTTGATCAGCAACCAGTCCGGAATCAATCGGGGCCTTATTGAGTGGGACGATTTCTGGTTGATTCATGAAGGAGTCATCCGGCAGGCCGAAGCACATGGCGGGAGCATTCTTGCGGCCTTTTACTGTCCTCACCGTCCGGATGAAAAATGCGAATGCCGCAAACCCGCGCCGGCCATGATATTAGCCGCTTGCCGATTTGCGGGGATCAATCCCGGCCAGACCTTTTTTATTGGAGACGCCGGCTCCGATATGTTGGCGGCCGAAAATGCCGGGTGCCCCGGCATTCGGATCTATCGGGGCGATACCGCACAAAAGGATATGCGCACACCCCCGGGGCCATGCTTTTCAACTCTGCTGGATGCGGTTTTATTTGTTCATACACAAAGCATTTAAAAGTTCGCGTGCTTACACTGAAGGGCGTGAATTAAAAATAAGCCGGAAGGGATGAGGAAAAATGTCAGGGCTTGAAAACAACCGATATGCACCGCTTTTGCGCAGCAAAATGTCAGTCGAGAGTTACCGAAAACTTTTGGAACTCGATAATCCCGCACTCTTCGACTTCGCAGGCGAGTACACGGAGCTTTGCGAACCCGATTCGCTATACATGTGTGACGACAGCGACGAAGATGCGGAATATATCCGGAAAAAGTCGCTGGAACTCAAAGAGGAAAAACCTCTGACAAAACAGGGCCATACAATCCATTATGATGGTTTTAACGACCAGGGCCGAGCGCCGGGGGCCACGAAGAACCTTGTCAGAAAAGAACTCGTTCCTCTTATGGGCGCCCTTCTTGCCAAAGAAAGGGAGGAGGGCCTCGCGGAAGTTCGGGGCATTCTCAAAGGTATTATGAAGGGCAAGCAGGCAATCATAAAACTTAGCTGCGAAGGCCCGACACAAAGTCCTTTCTCGATAGCATGCGCGCAGATGACCGATTCTTTCTATGTCGCTCATTCCGAAGACCTGCTCTATCGGCGGGGATATGAACACTTTCGCCGTATGAGGTCGAAGGATAAATTTTTTCGATTCGTTCACGGCGCCGGCCGTCTGGACCAGCACGGCAACAGCATAGATCTTGACAATCGGCGGATTTATCAGGACATGGAGGACTACATAGTTCTTTCCGTAAATAATCAGTATGCTGGAAACAGCGTGGGCCTGAAAAAGCACGCTATGCGCCTGGCCATCAAGCTCGCCGGAACCGAAGGGTGGCTGTGCGAGCACATGTTCGTCATGTCCGTCCAGAACGAAAAAAAAGGCCGCTCGACAAAGTTTTGCGGCGCATTCCCCTCGGCCTGCGGAAAGACTGCCACAGCCATGCTGCCCGGTGAAAAGATTATTGGGGACGATATTGCCTATTTCCGCAACATCGATGGTGAGTTTAGAGCGGTTAACGTCGAAAACGGCATATTCGGGATCATAAAAGACGTAAATGCGATTGACGACCCTCTTATCTTCAAGACGCTTCAGAGGACTGGGCTGGAGATAATCTTTTCGAACGTCCTCACGGGTCCGGACAACGAGCCCTACTGGTTGGGCATGGGGGTTGACACTCCCTTGCGCGGCTGGAACTTTTCGGGGGAATGGTTCGAGGGCAAAACGGACAACGAAGAAAAACCGATTCCTTTGGCTCACAGTAACGCTCGCTATACGATGCGGCTTGGATATCTCGAAAATATCGACCCGGCCTTCAACGACAAAAATGGAGTGCTGGTCCGGGGCATAATCTATGGCGGCAGGGACAGCGACACTTCGGTCCCCATAGAAGAGTCCAGGGACTGGAAGAGCGGGATCATCCTGAAGGCATGTACCCTCGAATCCGAGACAACCTCGGCCACTATCGGGCAAGAGGGTGTGCTCGTCCCTCAACCTATGGCCAACTTTGATTTCATCAGCTACCCGATTGGCGCCTATATTAAAAATAATATTCGATTTGTAGAGGGCATGAAGGAAATCCCGCCGATTTATGCAGTCAATTATTTCTTGAGAGACGAAAAAGGAAATTTTCTCACTCACAAACTTGCCAAAAAGGTCTGGCTGCATTGGGCCGAGCAGCGCATCCACAATGAAGTTGACGCTTACCGGACACCCATGGGGTTCATTCCGAAGTACGAGGACCTCAAATCTTTATTCCAGGAAATCTTTGGCGAGGACTTTTCAAAGCAACTCTACGAGGATCTTTTCAAGTTCCGCATCGATGCATGGACGGCCAAATTGTCGCGCGCCATTCGCTTCTACAAACATAAAGCGCCCGACTGCCCGGAAGAGTACTTCCATATATGGAAATCGACTGTATGGGACCTGCAGGAACTCAAGCATGAGTACGGGCATTTTATTGCCCCGGGCGCCTACAAGGAAAAATAGTCCAGCGACTTGTGTTCACCCCCGGCAGTGCTTCCGGCCGGGGGCAACGTGTACGTTTCCGAGAGGTTGGTTAAATGTTTTTCCCACCTTTTCTCATTTTCTTCGCTTTCATATTCCTGTTTGTGCTCCTGCTGGCTTTTGGGCTGATCCAATTCGGCCTGTTTTCCTGGGCATTTGCCAAGATCGGAATTCCGCCGGAGTATCTCTTTACGCTCCTGTTCCTGTGCATTATCGGCAGCATGATCAATATTCCCATCCGCAGAATCCCGATTAAAAACGACTTCAACGACTGGGACACCGTTTCCTTTTTCGGAATGCGTTTCCGCCCTCCGCGTTCGGATCACCCCAATGAAATGGTGCTTGCCGTAAACCTCGGAGGCGCCGTTATCCCGGCTGTTCTTTCTCTCTATCTCCTGATCAATTCGCCTCATCCGCTCCGAATGTTGATCGCTCTTGCCGCGGTAACCTATGTGGTATACAAGAACGCCCGTCCGGTCCCGGGCGTTGGAATCGCCGTCCCGTGGCTGATTCCGCCTATCGCCGCAGCAGTAGCGGCAATGATCTTCGACTTCGGTTCCGCCGCTCCCACGGCCTACTTCGCAGGAACGTTGGGGACACTGATTGGAGCCGACATTCTTCACCTGGATAAACTCAGATATTTGCGTGCTCCCGTGGCATCGATCGGGGGGGCCGGGACCTTCGACGGGATCTTCCTGGCCGGGATAATTGCCGTTTTGCTCTCGCCTGTAACGGGATGAGGCCGTGGGCGGTGGGACCGCCAGCCAGGTGTGCCGCTGTCTTCGACGGCGGCAAGAAAAATCTTCCGGCCCGGCCCTTTTGCCTTTTTACTTTTTACTTTTAGTTCGCCGCCGTCGAAGGTTTGAGTGGCGATCTTGGCCGGCGGTCCTACCGCCGTGGAGGTGAGTAATGGCAGGCACGGTCTATTTTACCAGTTTGCGTGCGAAGTATGACAACAGTCTTCTGACCAAAATCAAGCGCCTGGCACAGGCGGCCGGGTTGGAAAACATCATCAGGGAAAAGGGGCTTGCCGCGATCAAGATTCACTTCGGTGAAAGAGGAAACACGGCCTTTATCAGGCCGCTCCTGGTTCGTCCCGTGGTGGATGCTATTGTGGAAGCAGGCGGGAGGCCGTTTATCACCGACTCCGGCACGCTCTATCCCGGCTCACGCGGAAACTCGGTAGACCACCTCAACACGGCCATTCTCAATGGCTTTGCCTACGCGGTTGTCGGCGCCCCGCTTGTGATCGCCGATGGTATAGACGGACGCGACGAAGTGGCTGTTCAGGTCAACCTGAAGCACTTCAAAGAGGTTTTCATCGGCTCCGCGATAGTCCGCGCCGATTCCCTGGTCTCGCTTGCACACTTCAAACTGCACGAAGCGGCGGGCTTCGGCGGCGCAATAAAAAACATAGGAATGGGAACAGCTTCGCGCAAAGGCAAAATGTCCCAGCATTCCGATGTTGCCCCGGAAATAGTTTTACGTAAGTGCATAGGCTGCGGGGTTTGTATCGAACAATGCGCCCAGGGCGCCATGGTCCTGGTCGAAAGGCCCGCCGGCGCCCCTGCCCCGAAGGCTTCCGTCACAAAGGTCATGCGGATCGACCAGGAACTTTGCGCGGGTTGCGCGCGCTGCATTCACGCTTGTCCGCAGGGGGCGGTCTCGATCAACTGGGAAAAAGATCTTCCGAAGTTTATGGAAAAAATGGTTGAATATACCGCTGGAGCGCTCAGGGGAAAGCAAAACCGCTCGCTTTTCATCAATTTTCTTACCCAGATTTCCCCCGCGTGTGACTGTTACCCTTTTTCAGATGCCCCAATCGTTGGGGATATCGGCATAACCGCTTCAACGGATCCCGTCGCAATTGACCAGGCATGCGCCGACCTCGTGAACAGCCAGCCTCATCTTGAATCCTCGTGCCTCAAGGGGGTCGGGGAATGCCCCGACAAAATACGGGCCGTCTACCCTCATATCGACTGGGAGCGCCAGTTGAACTACGCTTCAGAGCTTGAGATCGGCTCCAGAGAATACGAGCTGGTGGAGATTTAACGGGCTGGGCGCCGCGCACTGGTATTGAGGCCTGGGAAGAACACCTACGAAGGTTTGAAAAGGGAGATTGCCAAAGTCCTTCCAGCGTTATATAGTCAACGTTTTGGAAGCGCCAAGCTCACTGGTGGGGCTCCCGGACTTCAAATCCGGTGTGGGGGCGTGAAGGCGTTCCCAGGTGGGTTCGATTCCCATGCGCTTCCGCCAACGATCTACAATGAAATCAGTTCTCGACGCAATTCACCTTTCGATTTTTTACATACGCATTACGCACGCGGATTTTTCGCAAAGGCCACTCCCCTGAAACGGAAAACTAATCGTTCTTGATTCCCGGTCTGCACTGACCCAAGCCTGCTCCCACCTGGCCGCTTTGGGCGACCCAACTTCAGGCAGATCCTAAAAAATTCAAAAAAAAATAATCGGGACTTTGCCCTCCAATTCCATTTCCGCCCTTCCGGTTCGTCCCGATTCCATTGGCCCAGGCTTCCATAAACCAGGAGTGCAGGCTTGTGTAAAGCAAATCCCTCAAAGTGCAGAGTATTCAGTTTTCAAAGAGCCCATGAACAGTGAGGGGTGAAATAATCCTCAACCCATCAGTTCAACAGCGCACGTGGAGGTTTCTCTGATAATACAGAGGGAATACAGAGAAAATAGGTGCAAGTCACCGATATCATTACAATGCCCTTTGTGAATAACAGCCGCATAAGATCAATTAAGAATTACGAATTACGAATGGACAAAGTCCTCGACGTTCGCTTCTTCTTACGAAATGTTTTCAAATATCGGCGTTGCTTCAGTTTGCGTCTACGGGCGCCGCAGTCGGGACAAAGAGATTGCCGGTTTGATCCAGGTTCGAACAACATTTTGCATTTACATCTTTTTTGCCTGGTTGTTTGGATCAGGCCTGGATTCATTTTCTCGAAAGCAACGCATCGCCGGCCGCTGAACAGTTTGCATGGCCCGGCATCGAGTGAGCATGTGTGGCCCTTTGCTGTAAGCAGGTAGTTGCAGCAACTGGCGGCCCCGCAGTGAATAGTGGTCAGTGAACAGTGATCAGTCAAAACAGCCTCGCAGTGAGCGGCAAAAACCAAATCCCGACAGTCAACATTTTACGATGAGAAATTTTGCTCTGCCAAACGGCAACGAGAAGCGGCAACCAGAAGCGGCAATAGAAACGGCAACGAGAAACGGCAAAAGGCAGGACTGAGTGCTGAGGACTGAGGGGCACAGACCCGCGACTCCGCAGGCATTCCGAGGGCTGATTACAGCGGCTAGCAGGTGGTAGTAAACAGAGAACCGTGAGCAGGCAACAGTGGGGGAAAGATACTGATCGGTGAAACGTTAGCCATCATTTCCATCGAGGCCCCATAGCGGGCATGTACATCATTTTCCTATTTCAAACCCTGCCCCCTCCTGCCCCCTCGGTTTCACGTATGTCAAGAGTGTAGGTGACCCCTTTCTTTTTTTCAATTTGTGTGATCGTAGGTAGAGAGCAAGGACTTGATGTCTTCAACGACTGCGTCGAATTGGAAAGCCTTTGTAATCCAGCAAGCGGCACCAGCGGCAAGGCATTGCTCTTTTTTTCTCGCGTCCGAGCTTGAGGTGTATAATACTATGGGAATGTCTTGAAACTCGGGATAGGATTTGATTTCCCTCAGTATTTGGATTCCGTCCTTCCTTGGCATAATCAGATCGACCAAAATCAGGTCCGGACGGAGCACCTGTGTAGGCCCGCCGTTGTTGCTATGGCGGAGATATGAGAAAAGCTTCTCTCCGTCATGAACGAACCAGCTTTCCCCGAGGAATCCCAGTTCTACCAGAGCATCTTTCACGAATTGGCAATCGTCGTCGTCATCATCTGCCATGAGCAGCATAAATGGTTTTTCATTTATTTCTCTCTATTCCCTCGGTAGATTTCGAGGGGAATCAATTAAGCATAATCTCTTTTAATGTAAAGTAAACAACCCCCCAAAACAGCTATTTGGCCAAGTATTTTTATAATAATATGGAATTATGGAATAATAGTTCGGATGTCAGACGGTTTCTTCTTTAATGGGGCACAGAGTATCAGGCAACATCACGATATTGCACCAGTATTTACTGACTGTATCAATTATATCTTTTAACATGTCAAAAGAATAAGGTTTAGTTATAAATGAGTTGGCACCTTTGCAGTAACTTTCAAGTATAATATCTTTCCCACTTGACGTTGAGAAAATTATGATTGGAATATTGACAAGTTTTGGGGTTCTTTTGATTTGATCTAAAGCTTCAATACCTCCAAGCTTGGGCATATTGATATCTAATAAGATGAGGCCCGGAAGAATTATTACGTCATTCAAATAGTCCAAGAGTTCTTGGCCGTTGTCTACAAAGAGGAGTTTAATACAAGAGCAGTTGTCGCTAAAGGCTTCCTTCACCAATAATTGGTCATCTGGATCATCGTCAGCCAGTATTATCGTAATTGGCATTTTGCATCGATCAATCGACATTTCATTCATCGGCATTGCCTTTGCGCAGTCCCTCTCCCAATGCGCTGTTTAAGGTTACACCCACACTACGATAATAATCATTCTCACTTTTTCACACAAGGGAAAGAGTGGGGGCACCTGCACTCTTGACAATGGCAGGGCGAAGAAACTGGTTGCGAACGAGATGGACCAGAGCAAATCTATGCGCAAATCTGTTGGAACGTTTGAGGGGGAGCTTGGGGTGTGAAAAGTGTAGGTTTGACCCCGTCCTTTTAGAAGACAATTCGGAATTACGAATTAGGAATTACGAATGAACAGCCGGCAAAAAGGCTTTGTAGTGAACAGTGAGGCGTGAGGAGCAAAAACGAAAGGACTGAGTCCTGACGAGCCCCCAGACCCGCAACCCCAGATAGGACTGAGTGCTGAGGCCCCGGACTGGTGATCTCCGGGGTGACGAGGACTGAGGGGGTAAA
>OMOE01000140.1 GCA_900290365.1 Syntrophobacter sp. SbD1
GCCAGCCTGAGGCCATGTCCAGCCGGGATTCATCAAGGCCCGGAGCGCTCAGAATTTCCGGTGTCGATATGGTCTTCTTCGCGGCAAAGCAGAGGAGCAGTTTGCTTTCTAAAGGGTGAAGACTTTCAAGGAGTTTGATATGTTCTGGAGCGGCCATTAGATGCGGTCAAGATTACGTTGAATAAAAATTTTTGTCAAGAAAAAACAGATTGACGGAGGTTTGAAAGGTGTGTTATGTTGCGATCATGGTATACAACAAGGTCAAACCGCGGTTGAGCTTTACCCTCATCTGCGATGACGTCCGCCAGGAGATGGGTGGCAAATTCAGCCTTATGGGGCTCTTTGAAAGCATCTTTTCCCATACTTTCCCGGCAACGCATTACCGCTTTGCAATCGTGAACGAATGGATCGGCGGTCGGGGAGACTTTACCGTGAGAATCAGGCTCCTCGCTCCGGACCGTGAACAGGTACTCTCCGAGTCGCAAACAAAACTGAGTCTCTATAATGAAACGCAGCGCCATCGCGATATCTCAATCCGCTATAACACGACCTTCAAGGTGCCAGGCACCTATTGGGTTGAAACACTTCTTGACGATGATCAGGCCGGCATCGTTCCCCTCGTAGTCCAGACGGTATCAGAGCAGACGGTGCATTAAGGTATTTCTCACGCCGTCAAAAAAGATAACCGTCAGATCCTGCCCTTGCCTCGCCACAACCTTGGACTGCACCTTTTTAAATAAGGAATGAGCCTCTATCTTGCAAGTCCCGCTTCCTCACTCGAGCAAAACAATCGGCTCCAAGCCAACTTTCGCATGAATATCCTTCTCAAGCTTCTCCGCCGCATCCCTGCTCGCAAAGCTTCCGATCCGAACGCGATACCACGTTCCTTTGTTCTGCAAATCCGACGTAACAATGAATGCCGCGAACCCGCTCTGCTTCATCCGTCTGACGTCATCCTCCGCGGTCTGCCTATCGGGATGCGAGGATACCTGGATTGTAAAACGCAACTTCGCGGATGCACCTCGTTTGCGAGTCGCTGCCTTTTTCTCCGCCACGAGAGACGGTTTAACCACGGTTTTCTTCGCCGCTGTCACGGGAGTGATTTTTTTCTCGCGTCCGGGCTCCGTTCCGCTCTCGTTCGCTGCTTTTTGATCTTCGGTTTTGAGGACATCAACACTCTGTTTCTTTTCAGACTCACTGACAGTGTTCGCGCTTTTGGACTTGAGATCAATGGAAACTGTCCTGTCTTCCTTCTCGGTCAATGTCTTAAAGAAGGTGAATTCCTCTGGCTTGGGCAGATTCTTGGAAACGACATCGGGAAGCGGCTGCATATTTTCTCCCGGCGACGCTGTTTTACTCTCGTATCTCCCAACGTAATAACCAAGGAAAAAGAAGCCCAGCATGAGGGCCACTCCCGCCGGAATAATGAATAGTTTGGATATGATTCCGCCTCGTTCGTTGTTAATCATGTGTTTCAACCCTTTCCCGAATGTTCATTAAACCACAGACCGCCAGAGCGCAGGGATTCGTCTCCTGCCTATGCGATCAGCATCGCGTCTCCGTAACTGTAAAACCGATACTGGTCCGCTATCGCTGTCCGATAGGCCGCCAACATCCGTTCCCTGCCGGCAAAGGCTGACACCAGCATAAGAAGCGTTGACTTCGGTAAATGGAAATTCGTAATGATACCACCAGTTACTTTGAATTCATATCCCGGATAGATGAAAAGTTCCGACGTCCCCTCACCGGCAATAACCGACCCGAACACCCGGGAGGCGGTCTCAATGGTGCGCACGCTCGTGGTGCCTACGGCAATCACCCGTCTGTCTTCGGCTTTTGCCTTATTGATCGCGGCCGCTGCAGCGGCTGAGATCGAGTAGCGTTCCGGGAGCATCCGGTGTTCGACGATTCTGTCGGAACGTACAGGCTGAAAAGTGCCGGGGCCCACATGAAGCGTGATAGTGACGAGTTCAACTCCCTTGGCCGCGAGTGTAGCAAGAAGCTCCCGGCTGAAGTGCAGGCCTGCCGTGGGCGCGGCAACGGCCCCTTCCCGTGATGCGTACACAGTTTGATAGCGTTCGCAATCTTTTCTTGAAGGGTCGCGCCTGATATAGGGAGGAAGCGGGACCCTGCCGATCTCATTCAGGATCCCGTGTATATCAGCCAAGCTGTGGAAACGGACCGTTCTGGTCCCGTCGGCATGCTCTTGGACGATTTCCGCCTCCACTCCCGTGGAAATGATCAGTCTTTTCCCTACGCCGACTCCGCCTTTTACGAGCGCTATCCACAGATTGCAATCAAGCTCCGACAGGAGAAATATCTCGGATCTACCGCCACCCTGCTTTGTCGATGGCAACCTGCAGGGAAAAACCCTGGTATCGTTCAAGACCAGCAGGTCTCCAGGCAGCAGATACTTCTCAAGGTCGGCAAAGATCTTGTGTTCAATGACACTGGAGGACCGGTCAAGGACCATGAGACGGGAGTGGTCACGCTCCGATGCCGGTTCCTGTGCAATCAGTGCTTCAGGGAGATCATAATCGAAATCCGAGAGTCTCAGTTGTTCCGCTGCAGGACTGTTCATGGCGTGATAATACCATATTGATATACCGGGATAAAGATAAAATGCAGATTATTGCGGCAAGCAGATCACGTCACGCCTGATTGTCTGTTTGATGGGGAGAATACCAATTCTTTTAGCGTCAGCGTTATTCCAGCGATCGCTTCCAGCCACGCTCGAATTCCTCGTAGGGAATCGAGATACCGTTGCTTATCACCATGGGCATCCCGATGGACTTGAAGCGATGATCCTGTCCCCTTCTGCTACCTGCTGTTTTCAGTCTTTCATCACCTTCACCATGACTCTGCGGTCGCGGGGACCGTCAAACTCACAAAAAAACAAAGCCTGCCAGGTGCCGAGTGCAAGCCGTCCGTCCTCGACGAGTACCGGCTTTGACACACCGATTATGCTTGTTTTAATATGCGCAGCGGAGTTCCCCTCGCTATGCCCATAATTATCGTCAAAAGGGATGATTTTGTTCATTTCCTTCAGCAGGTCTCGCCCTACGTTGGGGTCCGAATTTTCGTTTATCGTTACTGCTGCGGTCGTATGCGGCACGTGGACGTAACACACCCCCGAGCGGACTCCGCTCTCAGCCACAAGGCGCTGCACTCCCTGTGTGATGTCCACGAGTTCCGTCCTGGCATTCGTTTTCACCCTGAGCTGCCTGATCATTTGAAACCTCCCCAGAATAGAATAACTAAAAAATATATTTTTCTCTGAATGGGAAGAATTTTGCCACCGTTCCCAGAGAGCACTGAGAGAGGATGAAAAATTCTGTTGATAAATCTCCCTTGCTATTTACTGCTTTTCTCTCGGAAATCTCTGTGGCCTTAGTGACAGTATTTTCCCTTGTTTCGGCCTGTCCGCGCCAGGAGCAACGGGCAGAGGACGAGGCACCTCTACTGCCCTGCTGTCTTTCCGTACGCCAGGCTTGTAAATGCACACTCTGATTTCTTCACTGGTCAATCCCCATGTCTTCACGTCCTTTTGCGCGTTTTTCCTCTGCAATCGGATAAATAATGTGCGTGATAAGCGAATTGATACGGGCAAGATTGCCGATGAGGTCGAGATGTACGTGGCTAGTCTCAATGGATTCCCGCAATCCTTTCCGTAAACGGTCAAGATGGGCCTGCACCAGCTCACGCTCCATGATGCCGAGTTCCTCCTTGTTTCTTATAACGCGATCGGCGAGGTCACGATCATTGCCTGCGAAAGACGACATTGCCGCATCGAAGTTATCGATAATCCTCTTATGGAACAGGGTGATCTCTTCGATGCCCTCCCGCGAAAACGTGATGCCTTTGCTGATCCGCTTCATGGCAAGCGGCATGATGTTACGATCGATAATATCGCCGATGCTCTCCAAATTTCTCGACGCTTCAAGAACCGTCATGGCGCGCCGCGATTGGGACTCCGTGAGATGGGATGACGACAGCCGGGAAATGTAAAGCCTTATATGCCGGTCGAGGAGGTCGATCAGGTTGTCCTGGTTCTTGATGCCGGCAATAGCGTCGGTGTCGTCAGTCTTGAAAGTTTTGATCGAATCGACAAGCATCCCCCGTACGATGTCCGAAGCCCTGAGTGTCTCCCGCGCTGCCTGGCCCAGGGCGAGCGACGGGGTGCCGAGCACATGATCATCGAGGTACAACGGTCCGAATTTCTTCTCTTCCTCCTTCTCTGGAATAACCTTCAAAATGAGCCTCGCGAATGGTCCGGTGAAAGGGAGAAAACAGACAGCCAGGATGACATTGAATAGTGTATTGGCGTTCGCGATCTGGCGAGGAAGGTCGCTCGTCGATGCCGCGACCAGTTCCTGAAAGGGAGAGACGAAGGGCAGAAAAAGCAGAACGCCGAACAGCTTGAATAGAACGTGGGCCCAGGCAACGCGCCGCGCCTCCACCGGTGAGCGCAGGCTCGCGATAAGCGCCGTGGCACAGGTCCCGATATTGGCCCCGAAAATGATGTACAGAGCGGTTTTAAGCGGGATCAGACCGCTCTTGGCAAGCACCAGGGCGATGCCCATGGTCGCCGCGCTGCTGTGGATGAGTCCGGTCAAAAGTGCCGAGAGTGCGATTCCGAGAGCGGGCGTGTCCGTAAGGGCCACGAACACCAGACGGAAGAGTTCATTCTCCTGGAGCGGCGTAATCGCGTCGGTCATTATCTTTAGGGACAGAAAGACGAAGCCGAAGCCGAGGATCCCCTCTCCCACATTCCGTGTGATGGTCTTTTTTGAATAAAGGACGAAGGCCAGACCGATCCCGATGATGAGAACCGCATAGTCGTATACATGGAAGGCAATAAGCTGGACTGTGAGGGTTGCACCAATGTCGGCGCCGAGCATCACCGCGAGAGTTTGGCGGAAACTCATAAGCCCGGCGCTCACGAATCCTACGAGCATGACGGACGTGGCGCTGCTTGATTGGATCAGGCCGGTAATGAAAGCACCGCCTCCAACTGCGGTCAGACGGTTGCTTGTGAGGGAGCGGAGCAGCGAACGAATCTTCGAACCCGCGGCGTTCTGGAGCCCGTCATTCAGGAGTTTGATACCATAGAGGAGCAGCAGGACCCCGCCGAAGAGGCTGATGAAGATCATGGAAGTACTATGCCTAATTTTTCGTGGTTCGTCAAGGCAATCTTGAGGTTTGCGGCATTGTCACTGGGGACGTTATATGGCAACACTTTTCTTTTTCACGAACTCGATTTCCTCATCATGACTACTTACCAACCCGTCGAGCTTCGCATCGAGAAGCTCCCTAAGTATTCTCCGGTACTTCGGCCCAGGCGGTATTCCCAGCAGTTTGAGGTCGTCGCCGGTGAGAGTCACTTTGACGTTGCGGAGATGGGTCAGGTAGAGAGAAATATATTTCTTGGCCCGTTCCTGCTTCGATTTAGCCATCATCAGGAGAAGTGCCTCAGTGTCGAGCGGCACTAGCAAATCATGGATGCGGCTACGGGAAACTTGTGGCTCCTTGTAAAACAGGAACAGCACTTCCCGAGACCGAATCCGCGCCATTTGCACGCGCTCCCGGAGGCGGACCGGAACCGCAAGGCGCTCAAGGGCTTCAGCGGCCGTCGCGTCCTTCACCCGGTCAAAGAGGCCAAGAAAATAGACAAACCACTTTTCCACCAAC
>OMOE01000136.1 GCA_900290365.1 Syntrophobacter sp. SbD1
TTCCTTTTGATAGCAGCGTGGACCCTGGCTACACGCTTGCACGTAGCATCCAGAAGAGTGGCGCCCTGCTCATGGAGCTTCTGGCGGCTGTAAGGAGGGATTCCGTGGGCGCGGATCACGACTTTTTTCCCCGCGCATCGCTCGATCCTGTTTTCGTCCACTACCCCCTTTTTTTCGAGCATTGCCAAGACCTGCCTGTTGTGGATCAGAGGGCCGAAGGTGCAGATATCCTCACCCTTCTCACGGTGCTGGATCGCCTCCATAGTGATTTCGATAGCGTCGCGAACGCCTTTGCAAAAGCCCGCTGTCCTGGCAATGACAACTTTCATTTTTCTCCTCGAAAAAACACAGTTATACGCATGGAAATCGTAGCAGCTTTGAGGACCTCTGGCAACCCTCGCGCTAAGCGCGCAAGGCAAAAGTAAAAAGGCAAAAGTTAAAAAACAAATATACTGTGAAGATGCTGTGGAAATGAGTCAGGCAGTATCATAGCTAATGGCAGTAGACAATCAGCTGAGGGAGCGAGTGAAGGGATTGCTTTTTGATAAAAATGGCGGTTGGTCTTCAGGTTCTGTTTTCGTTCCTGCAACCAGTTTGCCTCCTTTTCCGGCGCGCATGATTGCGCTGCCGCACAGAGATTCGGGAGAATCGCCCGGCCTTTTTTCCGGCATAACTCAGCCCCTCTCCATAAATGAGGAATGACCTCCGAAGGGCTCAGTCTTCCCGGATCATATCTTGAAAAATCCAAAAGTTCATATGTGGCAAGGAACATTGACTGATCATTAGGCGGTTCACCAAGGTTGGTGCCAGGGTGGTCTACCATGCCAGGAAGTGGTATGTCCATGTTGCATCGGCTTTTCCATTTTTTAAGAAAACTGATTATCCCCGGAGGCGATGGCGCATGCGAAGTCTTTTGGGTGGAGCAATTCAAAAAGATGGATGCGGAACAGGCAAGAAATTAAACAATGGCGCCATCACAGTCGAAACGAGAGGAGATGAGAAATGCGCAGAAATAATCGCATTGACCTCCTGGCCCAACTTGGGAAGAATAATCAGAACCACCTCGTCAGATATTATGAGAACACGATAGGTTTTCTACAATGGTGTGGCGAGTTCCACAATAGGCAACAGTCTAACAACTTGATCAGTAGAGTTGTGTCATACCGTCATCTTCCTTTTGTCGCACATATACTGCTCTACCGTACTCAATCTTTTCATCGTCCATTATCATAATGCCAGATCCGACGTTGACAACTACTTTGTCATTTTGTGAATACACATTTACCATTCGACACTGGTAAATCTGATTACTAAGTGTACTAGCTATGATAATGCTGTTTGTTCTTATGTACATTGTATAAATAATGTTATAACCTGCGTCATAAACATACTTCAGATCATCATTATGTAATAACATCCATTCATGTGTTACCACAAAATCAGCGCTTCGCGCCTGTGTGAGTGGTGCTGCCATAAATAACACTACGCATATAGATAATACTGAAAAAATGCGCTTTTTCATGCACTTCTCCACTTGATTCAAATTTGGAAATGAAAAATCTTCCAGTTTTGCAGACGATTTCCCATCTCCACCCCGAAACTCGGTGTTTCCATTAGGTATCTATCCTAAAAAGTAGATCGGAATAACCAACCCGAATATTGAGAAATTAATCTGGGGTTAAGCCCAGAAAACTCTCCTGTACCTTGAGAATTGTGGAGTGGGGGAAAATGCAACCACCCCGGATCATACTGCAAGTATTCAGGATGCTCTCTGGCGTGCAGTTACCTCGATGTACGTGTGGGTTGTCCATGATTGTTTTTATTAAAACTTCGCTAACTATTTCGAACTGGCATTCGCACTCGCGTCATCATATTGCGAACCGATTCACTAAATTTAGCGCCTTAGCATGTTGTTGACCAGGAAAAGGCGCACCAGCGCAAGGCAAAAGGCAAAAGTAAAAAGGGAAAAGTTAAAAACCAACAGTGCGCTACCGTCCGGCTTTGAATCGTGATAAAACGTTTGTGCTGAGGTCGTCCCGGATAACTTGAAGTTTCCTGCTCTTTCTTCGCGTCTTCGCGTGAGAAATTAGAGCGTCTTGGCGGCTTCGCGTGAGAAATTAAAGCTGGTTTGCGGTCTGAGGTTGGAAAGCGAATGGAAAGAATCGACCTTGTAATTCTCGGTGCAACTCCCGGGGAAATCGCCCCTTTCCCGGTCTTGTTCAAGCGCTCTATTAGCGCTGAAATAGCCGGGAACCCGTTCTCAATATATAATTACCGCGATCTTAAACTGCTGATAATGGCGACGGGGCTTGGGAAAGTTAATGCGGCAGCAATTTCAGCGGCTGTGCTTTCGCGTTTCAGGGCGGGCGAGGTGTGGAACGTCGGCTGCGCAGGCGCTTATCTCGGCTCCGGGCTTGAAATAGGAGACGTTCTTATATCCGAAAGCTGTATTTGCGCCGATGAAGGAATTTTAGGAAAGGATGGGCCGATGCCTGCCGGCAGCCTCGAGATACCGCTGGTCGTTAAAAACGGTCAACCCTTCTACGATTGTTTCCCTCTTGGGGAGGCCCTCTCCCGTAGACGGGTCCCTGTCCTCCTTCCTGCGGGAGCGTTTGACGCAGGCCCCTCCGAGGGATTTCAGCGGGGCGACGCCGGTGGCGCAGCCGGAACGCGAAGCGGATTTGGAATCCAGTATGGGCCGAGCCTTACCGTAGGTATGGCGAGCGGTGACATTCAAACTGCCGATGCGCGGTTTAGACGCTTTCGGGCACTGGCCGAAAACATGGAGGGAAGCGCGATCGCTCAGACCTGCCTCCTTCTTGACGTTCCATTCCTGGAACTTCGAGGGATCAGCAATATAGCCGGAGTGCGGGACAAGACCCAGTGGGACCTGGGCGCGGCAATCCGGCATTGCGCGGCAGTGGTGATGCGCCTGCTTGATAAACAGGCTGAAGGGGATTAGAAAGTTGAAGAAGTTCACTATCGGATATTCACCTTGTCCGAATGATACCTTTATTTTTTATGCTCTAGCGGAAAGAAAGATCGAAATCCCGTTTGAACTCGATGTCCTGCTTGCCGACGTCGAGATGCTCAACAGGCGGGCAGGGCAGGGCGCTCTGGATATTTCAAAGATTTCGGTCAATGCAGCTTTGAGCATCATGGATAAATACTGGTTGCTGCGGTCCGGAGGGGCGATGGGCAGAGGATGCGGCCCGGTAATCGTGGCCCGGCGTCCCGCCAGGCTCAGAGACCTGCGGGAGGCGACAATCGCAACCCCGGGCGATTTGACCACCGCCAGCCTGCTGCTACGGTTGGAGGGCACTCATCGGGGCCGGAGGGCGCCTATGCAGTTTGATCGGATAATACCGGCGGTCTTAGCCGGGGAGGTTGACGCCGGGGTCATAATTCACGAAGGCAGATGGACTTACCAGGCATATGGACTGCATATGGTGCTTGATCTCGGCCGGTGGTGGGAGGAGCAAACCGGTCTTGTGCTCCCGCTGGGGGCGATCGCCATCCGGCGCGATCTCGGCGGTGAAATCGCCGGTGTTGTCGAAGAAAAAATCAGGGAGAGCCTCCTCTATGCCAGGAAGCATCCGGATCTGCCGTGGCCCTATATGGTGCGGCACGCTCAAGAAATGACCCCCGAGGTCATACGCCTTCATATCGATACCTTTGTAAATGAGTTTAGCATTAACGCCGGGCCTGAAGGCGAAAAGGCCCTCAGAAGCCTTCTTGAAGCGGCCTGCGCCATGGAAAAAAGGCCCTTCCCGGCACTGGAGCTGTTCTGGAGCTGAGCAGGGGCGGTGGGACCGCCGGCCAGGTTCGCCGCTGCCTTCGGCGGCGGCTGAAAAATGCGTGTTTAAGTTCTTGGTTGAGATCTCAATTCTTGGAGAGGACCGATAATGAGTGGATCCGGAAATGTGAATTATTTTCTTTGCCCGCATATGACACTTTCTGAAAATGACATCAGAAACCTTTGCATTTTTCTGCCCCGCCTTTTCGTTTTGGAAGCAACCCGTAAGGCTTCCATTCCCCAATGGGCGCAGGAAAAGATTTCAGGATGGCCCGTTCTGCGCGATCCCGAGCTTGCCTCCCGGATTGGCTCCTGCATGGAGGGATATAGAAACTTCGCCCGGGTCCATGGCGGCCCGGGTGGAATACTCGGTTTTTTGAGCCGCGCACTTGATGAAATCGATGAACCCAGGTTCCATATCCAGGAGGAGCTCCGGGGAAAATGTCCGCCCGATACAGGTTCGGCTCAAAAGGAAATCTTTCAGTCGGCACTTTTCATGGAAATAGCCCGAGACCTGGATGAAGAGGAACTCGCGATCGAATCCGGCTACGTCCGTCTGAACGCTATCGAACAAGAATTCCGCGACATACTCGGTATCGAAGATGATGAATCGGACCGGGCCGAAACCAATATTACACCGCCGCTGGCCCCGGATACAAACGGTCTGCTCTATATGCTCCCGAGGCGAATCGAGGACTGGTTTCGAATTTTTTCGCTTAGTTCGCTTCTTTCGCTGGACTCTTTAGAGGGCATGCCGGTTTTTGTTACCCGTTTTCCGGAAGTCATCGATGAAGTTCTCGAAATGGTTCGAACCGGATGTGAGCGCGATGGGAAGAAGTTTTCGGCTTCCACTCACCTGCTGGCATCGATTCCAACGCTGGACGGTCTAGGTGACAAACAGTTCCGGTCTATCATCGAGGCGCCGGAGACCTCAGAGCTTCTTTCATCCTGCCACCACGATCTGGAAGATTTTATAATTAGCGTCTCCAAGGGAGAAAACGCTGCTGGCCTGCAGATCAAGAGCCGATTAGTGAACGATGATTTCGAAAAATTTTGCCAAAAATGCGAAGTGCCTGAAGATGATAAACACAATCTGAGTCTTACTGTAGTTGAAAATGTCTCACTTGCCGGTGTTCCCGGCCTGCCGGCATTGACTACAGGTTTTGGCGAATGGCCGCTTGTTTTCCTGAGTATCGCAGCTAGACAATGAGATTGAGGGCTAACCCGTCACTATCTGAATAAAGGCGGCAGGTTTAACGATAAACCTCACTTCTTCGGACACTTTCCACACCACTCCACCCGCGCCGCCTTTGCCGATGCGAACCGGGCTTTGCCCTGACCCGAACGTGAAACACGGGTGGCCCTGATCTGCGCTTTTCTCTTCAAATCGCCATATTTTCCGAACCGTCCGCTCGCTGCCATTTGCCCTCCTAAAAGGCGGTGGGACCGCCAGCCGTGTTTGCCACTCAATCCTTCGGCGGCGGCAAGAAAATTCCCCTCAGTTTAAATTCGGCACAATCTCTAAGAGGCTTAATTACGGATAAACCCTAAGTTTAACGGTAGCTAAGCATCTAAAATTCAATTATACACAAAGAGCAGTGGCCAGTGGTCAGTCGTCAGACAAAAGCCTTTCCTAACCACTGACGACTGGCCACTGAAGACTGCCTTTCAGCAAGGAGAATTCATCTTGTTTTTTGGACCTCCGGGATTCATCTTCACGTGGACCTTCCTCTGGGACCTGCTCAACATAATAATCATTAATCTGATCCTCTCCGGAGATAATGCCGTTGTGATTGCCATGGCGCTGAGGTGGCTCCCGCCCGGCATGAGGAAAAAGGGCTTTATACTGGGCGCAGGATCGGCGGTAGCGCTGCGAATCATTCTTACTCTTCTTATCGCAAAGGTCCTCGGCATTCCATTTATCAAACTGGCCGGCGGCATCGTGCTGCTCTGGGTCGCGGTACAGCTTTTCGTGCAGGGATTTCCAGGCGGTGAAGAAAAGGAAGGGGCCACTCTTTTTCAGGCGATAAGGATCATGTTGATTGCCGATCTGACCATGTCGCTCGACAACGTGATTGCCGTCGCGGGTGTATCCAGGGGGAATTTCCCGCTGCTCTTGCTGGGGTTGGGTATTTCGATTCCCTTCGTAATCTTTACGAGCGGCCTGCTCTCAATGCTCATGGACCGTTATCCCGTTATCATTTACATCGGGTCCGCGATACTTGGAAAGGTGGGCGCGGAGATGATCGTAACACTCGGCGCTTACTCGCTACATCGATCTGCCTGCTTTCGCGCGCTATGGATTCGAGGCCCTTTGCGCCCTGGGAGTGGTTATCGGCGGCAGGATCGTTCTTAAACGTCTGATCGGTGACAATGAACGCACGACGGAAAGCTCGGGGCAATCCGGAACCGGGAATGAGGTATGACATGGCGGTTCTGACCATTTCCAGGCAACTGGGCACCGGAGGCCGTGAACTTGGACTGATGCTCTCAAACAGTTTGGGATACAGGTTCGTTGACCGGGAGCGAATCCTTGCGGCCATAAAGGCGGCCGGCCATAGATGGGAGAAGTGGACGGAAGGTATGGATGAACATACCCCCAGGGTTTGGGAAAAATATGACTGGTCCTACCAGGTCTTCGTTGCCCTGGTCCAGAGTACGATCATAAAAGAAGCAGTCTCCGGCAGGGTGGTAATCATGGGACGAGGCGGCAATTATCTTCTCAAGGGGGTCCCGTTTGCGCTTCGCGTCCGTGTGGACGCGCCTTTTGAAAAAAGGGCCGCATGGGTTTACGAACGCGAGGAAATCGACGAGGAATCTGCGCGCAGGCTTGTCGAAAGAACAGACAGCGAAAGGGCCGGTTATCTGCTGAACGTTTATGGCCGGGACGGCAAAGATCCGGCCGATTACGATATTGTTTTCGATTCCACGGCAATGCCCGTTGACCGGATCTGTGCGGCAGTGGAGAGACTGCTTTGCGAAAAAGACCTCCTGGCAGACGAGAAATCCGTGAGCGCGCTGAAAATGAGGTCGCTTTCCGCCGACATCAAGGCACACCTTTTCACCACGCTGCCGTTTTTCATGTCAACCATGGAGGTCGAGTTCGACGACGAGGCGGTTTGCGTGCGCGGAGTCGTGCGGCTGCCGCGGGAACGTGCGCTGATCGTGGATGAATGCACAAAAGCGGCAGGTGGGGCGCCTTTGAGGTTTGAGTTAAAATACAGGCAATAGGCGGGCGGTGGGACCGCCGGCCGGGTTTGCCACTCAAGCCTTCGGCGGCGGCAGGAAAAATACCCCATGCCCCCCTTCGGAAACTGACTATTACCCACACATGGTACCGGGGGTGGCACGGATAACTCGTTATCAGTGTGCGCAGCACGAGAGGCTTACTACAAACCAACAATTTCAACGATTTCCGGAGCTTATCGCCAACCCTCTTGGCGCTTCGCGCCCCGGATAACGAGTCGAGTTATCCGGGCCACCCGTGGCATCCAGCGTCTCACCGATATCGTCAACACTCTTATCGTCCTGCGCCCCAATTTAAAAGGTGGTCCGGGGGAAATGAGGAACTGTCCGGGTTGGACCAGGCGGGCCATTGTGGTCGCCTGGTAGGGGGAGTTTGGGAGATGCCGGTTGAATTATCAGCATGGCCCGCCTGGTCCAACCCGGACAGAGCTTTCACTCGATCAGCATCCATCCCCTGTTCCCGAGCAGCCTATGCCTTTCGAGCAACCGCCCGGCCGCCTGGATTTGAACTCATTTAACCCGCGGCCGGAATAAACCGCTTCAAGCGCCGGTTCGATGAAACCGCTGATTTCAACGGGTTCTATGCCGGCCAGTTTGAGCGCTTTGGACGGAGTTTCACCGATTCCCGCCACCAGGACAGCCCTGCAATCCGCGAGGGTTTCCGCCAACTGCTTCCATCTCAGCATCCCTGCGCCGGGTTCGGGGGCCATGCGTTCGCCGATGCAACGAAAACCCTCACCGGTCCTGGACCAGATCTGCAGCCTGTAGGCTTCCCCGAGGTGCTGGTTTACCAGCATTCCTTCCATCGTCGCCACGGCTACGTAAGGCCGCTCGGCCAGGCCCGCGGAATGAGCGGCGCATTCCGAAAGACACCCGCGGAGCTCCTCGCTTCGGTCTTCTCCAAGCAGTCCCACCGCGTCAGCCCGGCATCTGGTGCAGTGAGTCATCTGGGGAAGGTAGACCACAGCCTTTGAGCGAATCTCCTCCATCATTTCCCGTCCAGGTTCCTCGATATCCTCAAAAGGCGTATCCTCGTTTGGATGCATCGGCATGCAATTGAGTATATCCACTCCGAGACCAGCCATTGTCCTGGCCACTTCTTCGATATGGCGGTCGTTTACGGAAGGAACCACTATGCTGTTTACCTTAACTGTTATGCCCCTTGCCTTAAGGCCTTCTATGGCGGCAATCTGGCGGCTCAGCAGCAGTTCCGCGCCTTTGAGGCCCCGATAGATGACTTTTCCATCGCGGACCCAGCTATAAATTTTCTGCCCGATTTGCGGATCTACGGCGTTGACCGTTATAGTGACGTGCGTTACCCCGATGTCGGCAATCTCGTCTAGGTAGCCGCCGATTCGGAGCCCGTTAGTCGAAAGGCACAGAAGAATATCGGGGAACTTTTCTTTTAGCAGTCGCATCGTGCCGAGCGTTTCATCAGGGTTTGCGAACGGGTCGCCGGGGCCGGCAATTCCCGCGACCGATATGCGGGGTTCGATCGCAAGGATCTTTTCCACATACAGGGATGCCTGCACCGGGGAGAGCAGAGCGCTTGTCACCCCCGGCCTGCTCTCGTTTACACAGTCATACTTTCGGTTGCAGTAGTTGCACCTGATGTTGCACCGAGGCGCCACAGGCAGATGAACACGACCATATGAGCCCTTTACGGCTCCATTGAAACAGGGATGTCGGCTCAAATCGCGAGAGATGTTCATTGCAGTTCCTTTCATTTCAGTGGCGGGGAGCAGGAAGCTGGAAGCAGGAAGAAAACCGTTTGCCCGCTCTCTGCTCCTCGCTACTCGCTGCCGCTTCTACATGTATGCATAGCCAACCGGCGAATCGTCTTGATGTGCTTCTAAAATGGAGTTCACAATGAGATCCAGGAGCGATTGTGTTCCCCTGTAGCCGACGTGGAGGATTCTCTGTGCTCCGAATCGGTCGTGTATGGGAAATCCCACACGGATGAGGGGAATGCCGAGTTTTTTGGAAAGCGGGTAACCTTTGCTGTGTCCGATGAGCAGATCGGGTGAAAGCTGCAGGGCGAGTTCCTCGATCTGCTGGAAATCCATCCCTTCATAGACAGCCGGCGGCTGTACGGCGCTGCTGCCTTCGGGGCCCGCGGCCGGTGGCGCTATCCCTTCGGTAACCCGCTCGATGGCCGTCTTGAAGTGGCCGCTTTTGCCGCCCGTTGCGCAAAGCACCGGTGTAATTCCCACTTCGCTCAAAAAGGAAGTCAGTCCGACTACCAGGTCCTCTTCGCCGTAAACGACCGCACGCTTGCCAAATAGATATTTGTGAGCATCCACATACGAATCGATGAGGCGTCCCTTTTCCAGAACGTACTTTTCCGGGCAGGCGGTACCGCTCAACCGTTCCAGTGCGTCGAAGAAAACGTCTGTTTCGCGCAGGCCGATCGGAATTCCCATCTGGTGCAAAGGCACCCCGAAACGATCCCTGAGAAATTTACCGGCCGAGTTGAAATCTGCAAGGGTTGAGCCGAACTCAAAGGTTGCAGTAGCCCCACCCATGCGCCGTATGTCTTCTATGGGTGTTCCGCCACCGGGGATTTTTTCACAGTCGGTGAGGGCCGGTCCGTCCAGGGTCATGGAAAAGTCGGGCAGAATGACCGAGGGGTACCAGAAATCATCAGTAATTTCCTTTAGGTAGCGCAAGTCCTCCGGCGAGAGAAAACCGGGCAGTAGATTCAGTATGTGTGCGGAGTCTTCGTTGCTCGAAACCTGTTCGACTACGGCCCTTACGGCCGCATGGAAACCTTCCATGTGCGTTCCCGAATAGCTCGGAGTCGATACGGTCACCAGCGCAGGCAGATCGTGCAAACCACTTTCGCCCATCTCCTTCTTGAATTCCTTCACGATCATCGGCACGTCATCGCCTATGGTTTCCGTCAGGCAGGTTGTCGCAACGCCGATAAGCCTGGCCCCGTACTTGGTCATGATGTTTCGCAGTCCCTGTTTGAGATTGGGACCTCCGCCGTAGACTGCGTGTTTTTCCCCCAAAGACGAGGATGCGATGTCCATTGGCTCTCTAAAATGACTTATTATGTAGCGGCGCATGTAGGTGGCGCAGCCCTGCGATCCATGAAGCATCGGTACGGCACCTTCGATTCCTTTGAAGGCCAGGCAGGCCCCAAGAGGCTTGCACAGCTTACACGCATTGGTAGTGGATACATAATTTGAGCGTTCCATTTCAGGCCTTCTCTTTCCTGCGGGGCACAAAGCGCCAGACCGGACTCATGACCGAAGAATGAACTTCCCTGGCAAAGTTGAGCATCCCCACAAATCCCTCCAAGGGCTGCTTTCGTTCGTGGTTATGGTCGCAAAAACCCACACCCAGTTTGTAGGCTATCGGCCTCTCTTTGACGCCCCCCACAAAAATGTCGCAATCTTTTTCCTTGAGAAAGCTGGAAAGCTCGAGCGGATTGGAATCATCGACTATGATAGTCCCTTCGTCGGTGATCTCGTGGAGGTCCCTGTAATCTTCCTCTGTGCCGGTTTGAGATCCAACCATGACAACCTTCATCCCGATCAGCCGAAAGGCCTTGACCAGCGAAAAGGCCTTGAAGGCGCCCCCGACGTAAATCGCGGCTTTCTTCCCGCAAAGGTCTTTTCTATATTTCTGAAGCTCCGGATAGAGTACCGAGAGTTCTTCTCTGACCAGTTCCCGCGTGCGCTCGACGATCTCCGGGTCCTTGTCCTTGAAAAACCCGGCAACTTCGTAGAGTGCCTGGGCCATGTCTTCGACCCCGAAGTAGGAAACCCGCAGAAAGGGGACTCCGAAGGACTCCTTCATCATTTTGGCAAGCTCGATGGTCGAGCCGGAGCACTGGACCAAGTTAAGGGCGGCCCCATGCGCACGCTTGATGTCTTCCACCCGTCCGTCCCCGGTTATGTTGGCAACCGTCTGGACGCCCATTTTTTTGAAGTAATCCCGGATGATCCAAAGCTCGCCGGCCAGGTTGAAATCCCCGAGAATATTGACGCTCAGATCGGAGATGTCCGAAGTATCTCCCGTTCCAACCAGCCGGAACATGGCCTTGCAGGCGGCGCTGTACCCTTCGCGCTTGTTCCCCTTGATCCCTTCCGATTGAACCGGAAGGACCGGGATTTTCTTCTCCGCGGCGACTCGCCTGCAAACCGCCTCCAAGTCGTCTCCTATAATTCCAACTATGCAGGTTGAATAGACGAAGGCCGCCTTGGGATTATGGCGATCTATAAGTTCTATGAGCGCCCGGTAAAGCTTTTCCTCGGCCCCGAATATTATGTCCATTTCCTGCAGGTCGGTTGAGAAGCTGAGCCTGTGCAGGGCAGGGCCTGACGACAGAGCGCCGCGGATATCCCACGTATATGCCGCGCAGCCTATGGGACCATGCACAAGGTGCAGGGCATCCGCGATCGGGTAGAGCACCACTCTTGAACCGCAGAAAACACAAGCCCGCTGACTAACAGCTCCCGCAAGGCTATCCCGGTTGCAGTCCATCTCGAAGGCCCCATCCCCTTTTCTGTGGATCTGGTTTTCGCGTTCCTTGAAAATTACCGACCCTTGAGCGCTCATTGTAGATCCCTTCTACAGCTTTTTCCGGCCTCTGAAGACCGACGACCAAAGACTGTTTTAAAAAAGGTACTCTTCAGCAGGTTTGCCCTCTTCCAGCGCGTCGAGTATTTCATCTATGACGTTCTCGCCCGTGACGTTCCGGTACCAGTAGCCCTGCGGGTAAACGACCAGGATGGGCCCTTCTTCGCAAAGCTTGAGGCATCCGGTGCTCGAGACGATGGCGTTCATGTCTCGGTCCGCAATTTCCTCTTCGAGGTAGGTTATGAGCTGCATGGACTCTTTTTTGATGCATTTTCCCTTGGCTTCAAGGCCTCGGAAGCTGGCGCAAACGAGTATGTGATGATCCGGTTTTTGCATTTTCGTAATCCCCTCAAAAGATTCGTAGAGTTTCCGATCTAAAATCTACAATCTAAAATCTAAAATTACATAACCAGTTCAAAGGATTCCTCGGGGGAATCTCGGTCTTGGCGGTCGAGGAGAGTATCGAGTATCTTTTCCAGCAGTCGCATCCCGCCCCTGTAGCCGACTGTGGGAAAATAGCTGTGCCCGACGCGGTCGAGGATAGGGAAGCCGAACCTGATAAAGGGTATGTCCTCGTCTCTCGAGATATACTTGACATAGGTGTTCCCCATCATGAGGTCGACGGGATCGTTTTTTATCCACTGGTGGAAAAGAAACATGTCGCCCCCTGCCTTTACGTTTACCGGGTGTGGTATTTCCCGGGTGAGTTCCTGAATTTTGGCCTCGAATTTTTTCCCCGTGGTGCCGGTAACAATGTGGATGGGCCACATGTCAATCGATACGAGAAACTCGGTAAGGGCGACGAGTTGGTCGGGGTCTCCGACAAGCGCCACCTTCTTTTGATAAAAATACTGGTGCATGTCGGTGATGATATCGAGCAGCCGTCCACGGTCCAGGTTGATCGAATCGGGAACGCTGACCCCTGCAATTGTTCTTAGCGTATCGATGAACCTGTCCGTCGCCTTGAGACCGATGGGAAGATCGAGCAGTTCGCAATGAACGTTGCATTTCACATCCAGGGCGCGGGCGGCAGGCCACGAGGCGGTCTGGCCGAGTGCAACGGTAGCCTTGCTCTCACCTATGGTCTTGAGTGCCCCGACGGTTACGCCGCCCTTGGGATACATTTCAAATTTTCCGGTTTGCGGCCGGTTCAAAACATTGGAAGTATCGGGGAACATGACCGTCTTGATTCCCAGTTCTCCTGCAATCCTTCCGATCTCTTCCATATCGGAGGGTTCCACGTATCCCGGAATAATATTGATCTGCTCCGAGCGTTTCCCGTTAGACTCGGCAAAATAGGTAACCATGGCTTTGGTCATGTTGGCGAAGCCGGTTACGTGTGTGCCCACATAGCTCGGCGTATTGGCGTGTATGATAAACTTGCCTTTCGGTATCTTACCCTCGGCCTCGGCTTTTCGCGCTATCTGGGGGATATCGTCTCCGATGGTCTCCGACAGGCATGTGGTGTGTACGGCTATGACTTCGGGGTCATAGACCGAAAAAATGGTATCTATCGCCTGGATGAGGTTGGCCTGTCCGCCGAATACGGATGCCCCTTCCGTAAAGGAACTGGTGCCGGCCATGACCGGCTCCTTGTAGTGCCG
Source organism: Syntrophobacter sp. SbD1 (assembly GCA_900290365.1). Lineage (GTDB taxonomy): Bacteria > Desulfobacterota > Syntrophobacteria > Syntrophobacterales > Syntrophobacteraceae > SbD1. The sequence continues at coordinate 13,237 of OMOE01000136.1, forward strand.
GGTAAGGGCGCTGCGGTGGTATGCACAGCAACCCTGGGAGCCGTGGCTGTGGGGCAGGCATCCGTGAATGCCAAGGGAGGCGTACATCGCCCCGATCGGCTGGCACGTTTTGGCCGGATTGATCGTGAGGGCGTTTCTTTCCATGACTTCTTTTGGTGTATGTCGAAGCAGCATGAGATTATTCTCCACTTTCGTCATTCCGGCGCAGCTTGTTCCGGAAGTGGTTTAATCCGGGCGTCCGGAATACTGGTGTTGATCACTCGCACGCGTAAGTTGCGGCAAGTTCGGGATTTGTCTGCCAGGGCGCCTTGAGGAAAGACCATACTTTGCAGTTAACCATGCGGTCGATCTCCCTGTAGAAATTTACCGCGCCTTTGAATCCTGCATACGGACCACCGGAATCGTAGCTGTGAAGCTGTTTCATCGGGATGCCCTTTTTCTGGACGGCGTACTTTTCCTTGATTCCGGCACAGAAGATCGCCGGTTTATAAATCTCGAGCATTCTTTCGGTTTCATACTGGCTGATGTCGTCTATGACGAGGGTCCCATCACTCATATCGGGCATCATTCCTTCATAGTCTTTGAAGGAAAACCCTTTCGCGGCAAGCTCTTCGATTTGCTCGGCGCTCTTCCTGGGCCGGTATCTGTCCGGGTCCGGATCAATGTGCAGTTCCTCGATGTTTCGGCTGTCCGCGTCTACCTTTATGTCCGGCAGCACCCTGCGGCCTTCGTAGTCATCTCTGTGGGCGAATTCATAGCCGGCGGAAATAGTCTTCATGCCCATCTCCGCAAAAAGGTCCTGGTAATGGTGAGCCCGGGAGCCTCCGACAAAGAGCATGGCGAGCTTTCCTTCGCAACGCTGCCTGACCTCGGCCTGCACTTTTTCCACTTCCACCATCTCCTCTGCTATCACCTTCTCCACCGTGGCGATAAGCTCAGGGTCGTCGAAGTATTTGGCTATCTTTCGCAGGGACTTTGCCGCAGACCCCGCCCCGGTGAAGTTGACCTTTATCCAGGGAATTCCGAATTTTTTCTCCATCATCTCCGCCACGTAATTGATGGATCTGTGGCACATGATGGTGTTGAGGTCCGCCGTGTGGGCGTTTGCGAACTGGTCATAGGTGGAGTTGCCGCTGAATGTGGACACCGTGGTGATTCCGCATTTTTCCAGCACGCGGTCTATCTCGAAGCCGTCGCCGCCTATGTTGTATTCTCCGAGCAGATTTATTTTGTACTTGCCTTCCTTCTGCGTGTCATCGAGTCCGACAACGTGCTTGAATATGCCGTTGTTGGCTATGTGGTGGCCCGCCGACTGGCTTACTCCCTTATAGCCCTCGCAACTGAATCCGAAGACATTGATACCGAGCTTTTCTTTCATCTCCTTTGCCACGCTGTGTACGTCGTCGCCGATCAGTCCCACCGGACAGGTGGAAAAAACGCTGATCGCCTTTGGCCTGAAGATGTCGTATGCCTCCTGGATCGCGGCCCTGAGCTTCTTTTCGCCTCCGAATACGATGTCCTCGTCCTGGAGGTCCGTCGAAAAGCAATACGGCATGAAATTCGGGTCTTCCAACGTAGGGGGCCTGGTCTGATTTCTCCTGGTAAGCCAACTGTAGAACCCGCATCCTATGGGTCCGTGAGTCAGGTTTACGAAATCCCTGGTAGGCCCCAGCACCACTCCCTTGCAGCCTGCATAACTGCATCCGCGCTGGGTTATTATGCCGGGAATGGCCCGGGAGTTGGCCCCTATTTCCGGCGCCGCACAATCATCGCCCACCTTGTTTATGATGATCTGCTTCGCTCGTTTGCGGGCCACTTTGGTCGGGTACTTTGACAGCAGTTCCTTTTTTACGGCGTTCGGATCGATTGACTCAATCTCGGGCGCCGCGCTTCTATCGTCTATTGCAGCCATCGTTTTCTCCATTAAATCTCATCGAGAACGGCCGTGCCGAACTCTCCGGTCCTGACACTTACGGAATCCATAACGGGGGTCACGAAGATCTTGCCGTCCCCCGATTTCCCTGTGCGGTTGACCTTTATTATTGTCTTTACCGCTGTATCGACCAGGTTGTCGGGCAAGACGACGAATATGAGTCTTTTCGGAATCAAGCGCTGAGAGTGTCCGAGCTGGGCTATCGCTTCTTCGTAGCCTTTCTCGGCCCCTTCCAGCAGTGAGCGGTCTACCAGGCCCTTTCCCCTCCCCAGAGCGTCCCGGGCGGTCATCGATGAGATGCCTGCGTCGGAGAGGGCCTTTTTCGTCTTGTTCATCATGTTCAAGCGGACTATGGCCATGACTTCTTTCATATCGTTACCTCTTCAACCTCGCCTGAAGACATTTCCCTGATTCCGGAACTGATCGTATAAACCTCTTCCACCGGGGAGACGAATATCTTCCCGTCCCCATAGGCGCCTTTGACGCCGGTACGAGCGGCCTCGATAACGGTTTTGATCACGTAGTCCTTATCCTGGTCCTGCACCACGGTGAGCAGAAGCTCTTTTGGGATTTCGTCGTAGGTGATCTCGCCGATTTTTATCCCGCGTTGTTTGCCGCGGCCAACGACCGACAATTTTGTCACTGCCGGAAATCCTGCTTCCATGAGCGCGGCAAGGACGTTGTCCACCTTGTCCGGCCTCACTATTGATTTGATCATTATCATGATGAATTTCTCCTATCCCGAAATTGGGCAATTTGATTTATTCTTCACTCTTCATCCTGCCAGCCCGTGTTTGATGAGAAGCTTTTCGAGCACATCGGTTCCCATCGGTTTGGGGATCACGAGCATTTCGTTTCCTTCGATCTTTTTGGCCAGGGTCCTGTATTCTTCGGCCTGGGAATGTGCCGGATCGAATTCGATCACCGTCTTGCGGTTGATTTCGGCCCTCTGGACCATGTTGTCCCTCGGAACGAAATGGATCATTTGAGTCCCGAGCATCTCGGCGAACGCTACGATCATGTCCGCCTCGAAATCAACTTTTCTGCTGTTGCAAATCAGGCCGCCAAGCCTGACGCCTCCAGCTTCGGCGAATTTCACGATGCCCTTGCAGATGTTGTTCGCCGCGTACATGGCCATCATTTCGCCCGAAACCACTATGTAGATCTCCTTGGCCTTTCCCTCTCGAATGGGCATGGCGAACCCGCCGCACACAACGTCGCCCAAAACATCGTAGAACACATAGTCCAGAGCGTAACTGTCGGCGTATGCGCCGAGCTGTTCGAGCAAGTTGATTGATGTTATGATTCCCCGGCCCGCACAGCCCACGCCCGGCTCGGGGCCTCCGGATTCAACGCAGATTGATTCGGCGAAGCCTATTTTCCTGATGTCGTCGAGTTCTACGTCCTCGCCCTCAAGTCTGAGGGTATCGAGTACAGTCTTCTGATTGAGTCCGCCCAGCAGCAACCTGGTGGAATCAGCCTTGGGATCGCAGCCTACAACCATGACCTTCCTGCCCATTTCCGCCAGGCCCGCTACAGTATTCTGCGTGGTGGTGGACTTGCCGATGCCGCCTTTGCCGTAAATGGCAATTTTTCTCATTTGGAACCTCCTGTCGAATTGAGATGGTTGTCTGTCTATAGAGCAGGAGGTGTGCCAGATGGGATTTGGTTGGGATAACATGCTGTTATTGCGGCAAAAAATGGCACTGCATCAGACTTACCCAAACAATTGCGGCCAAGAAATACCAGACAAAAGAGTAAGGTGAACTCACAAAAATGTGAGAAAAACAGTCGTCAGTCGTCAGTCGCTAGTCGTCAGCGGCTGGAAAAAGCTTTTCTCTGACCACTGACCACTGTTTCAATCCGGCCACTGGCCACTGGCGGCTGACGACTGAAGTAATTATCTTCGGCTAGCGGTGGGTGGGGGTGAACACCTCATTCAAACGACATCAAAGGAACAACACTATGGAGATCAGTGACATCAAAAAGGCACTGGCAGGTTTATGTATCGCCGGTTTGGTATCCGGCGCCGGACTCGCCTTTGGCCAATCCGGCGGCCCCGGCCAGAGGATAGTGATTAGCGGCTGAGGCGGAGGCGGAAGCGGGTGAAGTGGGACCCCGCACGGCGCCGGTGGCGTCGATAAAGGTGAGAAAAGCGACTCCAAACAGGACTCAGCCCTGAAGCCGACGAAGAACGATGGCGTACAGAAAGACGCGGGCAGCTCCAAAGAAGACCAGACCAAGAGCAACGGCGCCCAACAAGGTGTGGGCAGCCACGAAGATGAGCAGCAGAAGAGCCGGTAACCCCGGTAATGGAGATCACGAGTCATCTTTAATAATCATTTTCACCCCCTCCGCCGTTTCATTAGTTTTTAAAGGGCATATCGCGAAGTGAACGAAAATAAGAGTGAGATAACAGAGAGGATTTTCAGTGGCTGCCGATCGCAAATTGGCGCCGAAGCGTGGGAAAATCTGCTCGAAATGTTTGTCTCCGTGCAAGGGCCGGAAGAATTTCCCGATATTTTGGAGCGCGAGGCGGCCGGCCTCGGATTGCCGGAATACCTGCCGGAGCTTGCCCGCCTTGAGTTGGCCGTAAATGAAGCAGGCTCTTCGAACGTGGCAAGCGATGCAACTGTGAGCCGGCTTATCATAAATCCATCTCTTTGGCTGCACCGGTTTTCCTGGAGGCATTTGCCGGGTCTTCTGCGCTCAACCGATTGTGATCCTGCCCCCCGTCCGGAGAAAGGCGGGGAATTTGTGCTCTTGTGGAGGCATCCGGTAAGTGGCGAACTAAAAGTTTGCTCTGCGCTCGATGAGGACCTTCTGGTCCTGAAAATCGTGGCTGAAGGGATCGAGCCCCGGCAAGCGGCTGCGGAAGGAAACGTCCCTATCCATGTAATGGATGCCGCGATTGAGCGGGGAATCAGAAAAGGATTGCTCCTTGGTCCGGCAAGCGGAATTTGCCGTGAGCGCTCTGTTTTTTCCACCGAAATGGAAATAGATGAGAGATTTCGCTTTGTTTCCGCTTTTACCCTCCAGTGGCACATCACTCATGCCTGCGACCTTCACTGCAGGCATTGCTACGACAGGAGCCATAAAGAGCCCATTGATCTCAATCAGTCAGTGGCCCTCCTGGATGATTTCGATGGATTTTGCCGGGAGCGTCATGTAAGGGGGCAGATATCCTTTACCGGCGGGAACCCCTTTCTTCATCCCGACTTTCTCACAATCTACCGTGCCGCAGCCGAGCGGGGCTTCAGCCTTGCAGTCCTGGGTAATCCAGTACCGGCGGGGTGGCTTGAAAAATTGACCGCAATCCAGCCCCCTGTCTTTTTTCAGGTTAGCCTGGAGGGATTGCCTGAGCACAATGACTGGGTTCGAGGGCCCGGACATTTCGCAAGATCGCTTGGATTTCTCGACCTGCTTGCAGAGTTTGACATCTATTCCATAGTGATGCTTACACTGACAGGGCATAATATCGGCCAGGTGCTCCCGCTGGCTGAAATCGTCAAGGGCAGGGCGGACCTTTTTACTTTCAACCGGCTCTCACTGGTGGGAGAAGGCGCGCTGCTGGCGCTTCCCTCTAAGAATGAATACCAAGCCTTCCTCTACGCCTGGGCAGAGGCCGCTTCCGATAATCCAGCGCTTGGCCTCAAGGATAATTTGATCAACATTGTGCGGTACAGGAAAGGTTTGCAGCTCTTCGGAGGCTGTGCGGGATACGGATGCGGGGCTGCGTTTAACTTTATAACAGTCCTTCCTGATGGCGAAGCCCACGCATGCCGCAAGTTTCCCTCCCCGATCGGGAACGTAGTGCGCGAAAGCATCGCGGAGGTTTACGGCTCGGACGCAGCCAAGTCTTATCGCGCCGGGTGTAAGGAATGCCGATCATGTGCGATAAGACATGCATGCGGAGGATGTCTTGCCGTAGCTTACAGTCTTGGGCTCAATCCTTTGATAGAGAAGGACCCTTACTGCTTCTACTGATTCACAACGTGTATTGACCGTGCCCCTACCCGGGATTGGCGGTCGTATGAGTCTGCGATTCGGAAGAACTGTTTTTGCCGGAGGAATTGCCGTCCCCGTTGTATCCCCATGGGATGTTGATGCAGCCTGTCAGCAGTGTAACAAAAAGGGCAAAAAATACAGCCTTGAGCAATGCTCGCATTGACACCCTCCCTTTGCCTCTTGCGGCAACGAAATCGGGCGATTAGCGGGAAATCCCGTTTCCGGCGCCCCGATCAAATATTTTTCTTCATCGGTGATTTTCGAAACGGTTCCTATATACAGCCAATATCTTCCGATGTCACATGAAAATGTTTCGTGAGTGGACGTGGGGGGCGGCTCAGTATTGACCGCAGCCTCCCCACGTCCCATACAAACAAAAGCCTTTTTTTACCCGTTACCCAAATTAATTGGGGCTTACGGATTTTGGAAATTTAATCTTACCCTCCGGATCGTTGGAGGGTACGTAACGGCGCGTCGAAAGCCGTTCGTCCCTGTCGATACACTTTGCCAACTCATCATCCCTTGCAAAATTTGCATCTTTAAGATCATTCATTGGGCACAGATGCCTGTTTCCCGACTTGTCTCTGGCCCAAATCAGCGTATCCGGTTTCATTGTGTGTCTCTCCTTTCATCAAAATCGCGATTAGTAACTATTTTGATAATCATCGGACGGCGGGTTGGACAGATGAGGGGGGATTGAGGGATTTAGGGATTTAGGAACAGCTCACCGCAGAGGACGCGGAGAAAGACAGGATGGCCCTGGCTTCAGCAAAGAGGAACTCGCGTCCCTTAGGTTCTTTTGCTATCAATGCATTTTCTCTGCGTCTCTGCGGTGAACGTTTTGCCCTCGTGTATCAAACCGGTTTAAGGGGCCGGTCTGTGCCTCTTTCGAGGATCACTTCGTCAACCAGTCCGTATTCCTTGGCCTGGGCCCCGGACATATAGAAATCCCTGTCGGTATCCCGGTTGATCTGATCGAGATCTCTTCCAGTGTGGGTCACCAGTATCTGGTTTAGGTCTTCACGGAGTCTGAGGATTTCCCTGGCCTGGATTTCGACGTCGGTCGCCTGCCCCTGGAAGCCGCCCATCGGCTGGTGCAGCATTATCCTGGCATGGGGCAGAGCGAATCTTTTTCCCTTTTGGCCGGCTGCCAGGAGGATCGCCGCCATGCTGGCTGCCTGTCCCATGCACAGGGTTTCAACCTTTGGTTTTATGTATTGCATCGTATCGTATATCGCCAGGCCGGCTGTGACCAGGCCGCCCGGAGAGTTGATGTAGAAATGAATGTCCTTGTCGGGGTCTTCGGATTCGAGGAAAAGCATCTGGGCGATAATGACATTTGCAATGTCGTCGGTAACAGCGGTCCCGAGGAAAACGATCCGATCCCTGAGCAATCTGGAGTAAATATCCCATGCTCGCTCGCCGCGGCTGCTCTGTTCTATTACAATTGGAATCAATCCCACTGAGATACCCTCCTGCGGCCCCGTATGCGGGGCAAATTAGTTTCCATCCGGAAAAGGGTCCTTTTCCGCCCTGGCAGCGTCAATCTTCGGGTTTGCTTGTGCGGCGTACCGAGGTACGCCTCCGCGCAAACCCTCGATTTCCTTGCCATGACGAAAAATGCCTCCTTTCCGAATTGGAAACTGTTGATGGACCCTAATTATCAGATATCTGCTCCTGTCCTTCGGCCCCGGATTCGGCTTCAGGCTCGATTGCCTCTTCAGGTGTGTCTACGAAGACAGCTTCGTTTTCTATGAACTTGAGCACCTTGTCGTTAATCTTTCTTTCCTTTTCCTGCTCAACGATCGCACTCTCCCCATATTCCATCTTGACCTTCACCAGGTCTATGCGGAAGGCGGCGGCGATGTCACGGAAAACCTGTTCCTCTTCCTCCGCATCGAGCGTTATCGCTTCGGCTTCTGCTATCTTTTCGAGCACCAGCCTTGTGCGGATGTCTTTTTCGGCCTGGAGCATCGTGCCTGTCTTATATTCAGGTGCGTCGAAAGCATCTGTGCCAATCTTGAGCCCCTGGGCTTCGAACTGGTGTTTGAGGTTTTGGAGAATCTTTTCTGCTTCCCGTTCGATTACTTTGGGCGAAAGCTCAAAGCTGACCTTTGCGAGAATCTTTTCAAGAATCTGATCTCGTGCTGTTTGAGAGGCCTTTTGTTCTTCCCTCTCGAGGAGTTTTCCCCGTATTTCAGCTCTTAAGGCTTCCAGGGTTTCGAACTGGCCGGTGCCAAGGGACAGGGCAAATTCGTCATTGAGCTCAGGGACTTCTTTTTCTTTCAGCTCCTTTATGGTCAAATCGAAGAGGACCCTTTTGCCTGCAAGTTCCGGGGTGGAGGCATCTTCGGGATAGTCCAGCTCAAAGGAGAAACTCTCCCCAGGCTTTCTCCCCAACAGGTGTTTGTCGAATTCGGGGTGAAGGGCATTCTTGCCGATCTCCGCCATAAAGTCCGATGTCTTGCCCTTTTCGAATACCCGGCCCTCTATGGACGGTGTGAAATCGACGATTGCAACGTCTGCGTCCTGAACGGGACGTTCGATTTCAATCGCGCGGAGTTGGGCATGGCTTTGAGCAAGTTTATCCAACTCGGACAGTAACTGCTCTTCGGTGACTTGCACTGCCGGCTTGAAGAGTTTCAACCCTTTGTAGTCAGGCATCTCGAAAGGAGGGCAGACATCGACCAGGGCCGTATAAGTGAAAGAGCCGCCTTCATCGAAATGAGACTCACTGATGTCAGCCTGGGTCAGAGGTTTGAGGTCGACTTCCTTTAGCGCATCCCCAAAGGTATCCTGGATGAACTGGGATGAAACCTCGTGTTCGACCGCTTTGCCGTAGTAGGATTTGAGTATGCTCAGAGGCACTTTCCCCGGGCGGAAACCTTTGATTTTGGAATTTTTTGCCAGGTCGCGATATTTTTTATCAAATTCCTTGGCGACTCTGGATTCCGGAATTTCCACTCGGATTTTCTTTTGACTCGGGCTGATGTCGGTTAAGGATACGTTCATGTCCACTCTTCTAACCTTTCTGCAGAAAATGAGAATCTCAGGGTCGGCAAAAGCGCACTTTGCTGGTGCGAGAGGGGGGATTTGAACCCCCAAGGGTTGCCCCGCTGGATCCTAAGTCCAGTGCGTATGCCATTTTCGCCACTCTCGCAATCGGTGCCTGGTGCTATGTTTGCGGACCTTGCCGCTTTTCCAAAATCGCCGGTTGTAACCATCTTATAAGCATCGCAGAAGTGATGAAAATGGCGCCTTCGCACTGGCGGTGGCGCTCTCCCATACCTCCTGAAATCTCTTATCTTATAGCTTCACAATTGATTTGTGAAGCCCAAAAGGTCCGGCTCGCCGTTCTTTTTCCCTGCTGAGGTTCGTAGCCGTTATTTGGTAACAGTTCAGAAGGTAAGCAGCCGGAATGCTTCAGGGGGTAATGATCCGTGGAGAAGCCTCGAGAGGGGAAGTTATTGCCGCATCGGGCTTAAAAGAGAGGACCGGCCGTTACTTCCGGGCCTGTATTCGATTCACTTTTGTCTTTTGACTTTTTACTCTTTTTGGTCGTCCGAAACGAGACAACGGGTCCCGTCAGGTTCGCAAGAGACTCTGAAGCCAAAAAGCGTGGTCATTTGGGCGAAGCTCCTGCCAAGCAGCAGATCCATGCTTTCAGAAGGAATGTTGAACCTCTCGCTTACGAACTGCCTGAAATGGTCCTCGTATGAAAGCAGTTCAAGCACTTCATTAACGTTTTCCCCATTGCTTCGGTTGATCTCTTCGAAAGCGGAGGAAAGTGCTTCGAACCCGCACCTGCTTTCGTGCTCGCCCATTATCTTGAGCAGCAGGTCGACACCTGCGAAAATGTTCTCTCTTAGCAAGAAAGGCATATCGGCCGTTTCCCTTGCAGGGATGGGGTCCCAACAGGCCTGTGCCCGGCATTGCAGGGGCCGGTCATTGTAGATGGAGCAGACCGCGGCCTCATCCGCTGTTTGGGAAGTCAGGAAGACGCACTCCCTCAGACCTTCTTTTTCCCTGACCTTGATCTTGTCTTCGGTGAGGATGAAGGGCTTTCCATCGAAAGGTGAGCGGGCAGGTTCTCCCTTCCTGAGGGTTATGAGCTGATCCCACGGGATTTTGCCGGACTGAAGAAGGGGTATATCTTCCAGATGAAGGGTGGGGCTTCCCATCCGGCAGCACTCACCGCACTGAACGCAGGCGGGCAGAATCGTCCGGCAGGACTCCTCGGCGGCCAGCAGCAAACGCTTCCAGGCATCGAGCCTGAGGGAACTTTTCATAGTGTCCCAACCCGAGACTACTTCTTGAAACACCGGGGTCTGCTCGATTTGACAACGCATCCGCCGTGAAGGGATAAGCGAGCTGGCTTCTTCCTCCAACAACGATTCGAGAAAGGCGTACCAGTTTGCCCGAAACTGATCGATATCCCATGCCGAAGGATGGTTTATGGAAAGGTCCGAAAGGCCCTGTGGCTCTTTTCCGTCTATTGAGTCGGTTTTGTTCTGCACGGTCTTCATCCTCACCTTTTACTGTGTTATTTGCCGGTTCGAAATATTAGCCGATCGGATTGAAACAGTGAAGAGCGAAGATTATCATCACTCATCAGCCCCCAACTGAAGCATATGAAAACCGGTTTTCGGGTCCTTTTTCCGAAATCCTTCGATTCCGCTGATTTCCAACAGTACCACTTCGCCGATCAGCCATACGTCCAGCCCTTCCCGGGTACAGCCGACGGTTGCCCTGCCTTCCCTGCCGGTTGCGGCATGCATGTGCAGCTCGGGGTTATCGTTTTCATCAGGGAAAAGCGTTCCAACCGCTACGGCCTCCTGGATTCCGCCAAGCGTGAGAACTATAGGCACAATGTCTTCGGCCCGGTTTTCCTCCGGGCCTACTACCAGCCGGCTTGTTGCGTCCGCCCCGCCGACAAAAAATACCATTGCGCTCCGGACTGCGTGCTCGCGGGCAAAATCCACCACTGCATCCGGGATTCTGTCTCCGGATTCGAGCTTGAGAGCAAAAACACGTCCGATAGTTCCCTGGCTATACTGCATATGCGCTGCTTCCTGCTGAGATAGACGATATATAAGGATATAACATGTCTTTGTTTTCTCCCAGGTTTTTTTGAGGCGGAAAAATAACGGCGAGATGTGATCAAAAAAGAATAAAAAAATCCCGGTATATTAAAACCCGGGATTTTGAATTCTTCACATTTCAAGGCAGGATTACGAATGCCCGCAAAAGGCGCTCAATCGCACCCTGGATCAGGTCGTGCGCAACATTCGACGTTCTCGGCGCTGGATGCGTTTTATGGCTTTTTTCTTCTTGATTCGCCTGCGCTCCCCTTTGGAAAGATAATAGTTGTGTCTTCGCAAAACGGGTTGAACATTTTTCTGAAAATCTTTTCGGAGCTTGCGAATCTTTTTTTCTATGTTTTCTTTCGGTTCAGCTTCCGAGCTTAACAATAAATTTCACCTGCCTTTCGAAAGAAGCCTCATACCGGGAGGCTATAAAATAATCCGGTTCGGCGTATCTTCGCTTAACCGGAAGCTAGCAAATTTATATCAGAATGTCGATTAAATCAATCCTTTTTCGACACGCTTCTATGACGAAGAAAGATCGTAGTGCGAAAAGTGCATCGTAAAGGTCGCCCTTCCCTGGGTCGATGATCTCAGGGACGTGGAGTAGCCAAACATCTTCGAAAGCGGCACGACAGCCTCTATCACCTGGATCGCCTTTCGCGCCGCTATGCTTTCGATCCTGCCTTTCCTCATGTTTATATCGCCAAGCACTTCTCCCAAAAAATCATCGGGCGTAAGGATTTCAACCGACATGTACGGTTCGAGCAATACGGGAGCACCCTGCTCGAAAGCGTTTCTGAAAGCCATCGAAGCGGCCACCCGAAAGGCGAGTTCGCTTGATGCGCCTTCCATGAAAGTCCCTGTAAAAACGTTTGTGTCAACGTCGACGACAGGGTAGCCGGAAATCGTTCCGCTGCTCATGGCCTCCTTTGTTCCCTGTTCGATTGCAGGGAAGAAAATCTCCGGGATCGAGCCGTCTCGAACCCTGTTCTCAATCGCATCGCCATGGCCTCTTTCCCTTGGAGACAGATGCAGGCGAACTTCCGCAAAATGCCTCGCCCCTGCGATCTCCCGGTCGAATACCCCGGTTCCTTCCGATGGACGGGTGATGGTTTCCCGATAGACAACCTGGGGCTTGCCGGAGTTTACCTGGACATGGTAGTCACGATCGAGCCGGTTAAGGACGATTTCCAGGTGAAGCTCGCCCATTCCACTGACGATTATCTGACCCGTATCTGCGGATTCGGCAAACCGGAAAGTGGGGTCCTCTTCGGAAAGCTTTGACAGGCTGTCGAACAGTTTCTCCTGGTCCGCCCTGAGCTGGGTTTCTTTGGATATTGATATTACAGGCTCGTAAGCTTCCACTGGTTCGAGCAGCACAGGCCGGTCCGGATCGCAAATCGAATCGCCCGTTGTAGTCGTCTTCAGTCCGAGCACGGCGACCAGATTTCCGGCCCCCGATTTTTCTATGCGTTCCCTCTTGTTTGCATGCATCTGAAATATGCGGGATACTTTCTCGCGGGACCCTTTTGAAACGTTCAATACGTCTGCGCCAACCCGAAGAACTCCGGAGTAAATCCTCAAATAAGTCAGCTTTCTGCCCTGTTCCATGAAAATCTTGTACGCGAGCGCAGCCAGAGGTCCCTGTTCATCGGGGTTGCGCTGCTCGACGGCGCCGGTCTGGGGATTTATGACCTCGATTGGCGGAACATCGAGTGGCGAGGGCAGAAAATCGACTATTGCTTCCAAAAGCGGCTGCACCCCCTTGTTTTTCAAGGCACTGCCGCAAAGCACCGGAACAGCTTTAAGTTCCAGGGTAAGACGCCTTATGACCGCTATGAGCTGCTCCGCCGTAATATCATCGCCCCCAAGATATCGCTCCATCAACTCGTCGTCGAATTCGCCGAGCTTGGCGACCAAATCTTCCCTGGCTTCATTGGCCTCGGCCATAAGAGCAGGGTCGATCTCCTCGATCCTGAATTCGGCCCCCAGGGTCTCATCGAGCCAGAATGTCTGCTTCATTGAAACCAGATCGATTACGCCCCTGAAGTTCGCTTCGGCCCCAAGAGGCAACTGAATCGGCAGCGGGATGGTTTTGAACTTGGCCGCGATCTGGCTGACCGTGTTATTGAAGTCCGCCCCTATTCGGTCCATTTTGTTCACAAAAGCTATCTTGGGCACATGATAGCGGTCGGCCTGATGCCAGACGGTCTCCGACTGCGGCTCGACTCCGTCGACCCCGGAAAATACCGCTATGGCCCCATCCAGAACCCTTAGCGAACGCTCGACTTCTATGGTAAAGTCGACGTGACCCGGGGTGTCTATCAGGTGAATTTCATGGCCGCGCCATTCGCAGGTCGTAACAGCGGATGTAATGGTGATTCCGCGTTCTTGTTCCTGTTCCATCCAGTCCATAACGGCGGTGCCGTCGTGCACCTCTCCCATCCTGTGGGAACGGCCCGTATAGAACAGGATGCGTTCGGTAAGCGTGGTCTTCCCCGCGTCTATGTGCGCTATAATTCCGATATTTCTATATAGGTTCAAGCGCTTTTGGTCGGCCATAAACTCCACTTTCCAGGCGAATTTGCAAATTATCGTGTCTCTAATTTTAAACAAGCGCGTAAGTTTAGGGAATCTGGCCGGATATGTCAACACGCACAGACGCGGAGAAAGCGAAGATGCGAAGGGCTAATCCCCTCACTTTTGCCTTTTTACTTTTCACTTTTGCCTTGCCGCAGGCATTAACCTATTCATCCTCCCTTTTGTTTTGAAAGTCATAATAATGCGGTGTAATCACGGGCACTTGGGCGTAAGTAACGAAAAGGGACGCAAAGTCAAGCATTGCTGCATAAGAATGAGATTGAGTTAAAAACAGTCATTAAAACGATTCAGTTCAGACCAAGGCTGGACAGGCTTTCCCTTTTTGACTCGAATCCGGCACTATGTTTCCGGATATATCTCTGTGCACCTGTTAATCAGGCTATTTGCCGGATAATCCGGTCTAATCGTGAATAATCCGGTCTAACCCGGTTTGATTTCTCCTGGTGGAGATGATAGAAGTTCGCCATCCTATAACTCTTGCGGGTATTGTGAGGGCCATAGGGGCTTCTTTGAAAAATGTGAGGAGAAACCAGTATGGCGCCTGATTCAAGCCTCCACAGGCACCGTGCGGCGGGATCCGAACCTGTTCCCTTTCATACCGTTTTTGTGAAGGTAACCGGTTTACTTCTACTATCCCTGTTTATTTTCCACTTCCCAGCTCAGGCAGGTGCAGAGAGCACGGAAACTTCCGAAACGCTGGCAGCGTTGTCGTTGCCCGGCGTCCCCTTGAATACGGATATTTCCTCGATGTCGCTCGCCCGGCCCGCTCCTTCTGATGCTCTTATAGGGACCCCCGCAGTGCTATGGAGAAACGGAATCGAGATACCCGCCCATGAACCTCTAATTATGAGGTATATTCGCTTCTATCAGGGAGACGGCCGAAGGACTTTTTCAGAGTCGATGAAAAAGGCCAAGACATGTCTCCCTATGATGACCGAGATTCTGGAGAGCCACGGCGTACCAGCCGAAATGGTTTCCATTGTCTTTGTGGAAAGCGGTTTCGAGAAGAACTCGTCATATCATGGAGCGGGTGGTTATTGGCAGATGATGGCGGCAACAGCGAGAAACATGGGATTACGGGTCGATCGTTGGGTAGATGAGAGAAAAGACCCGATCAAGTCGACCAAGGCTGCCGCCAAATACCTGAAAACGCTTTACGAACAGTACGACTCATGGTTGTTGGCCCTTGCCGCATATAATGCGGGAACCAGGCCGATTAGTTGCGCGGCGAAAAAGTGCCGCGTGAAGGACGGGGTGCTTTATGGGCGAAGGTTGCCCGCGCATTCGGCAGTTTACGTATCTAAGGTGCTGGCCGCGATGAATATATTGCGCGAGCCGGAAAAGTACGGGTTTGAGTACCCCAACTATTGCAAGCCTACGGACTACGATCCGGTTTTGATCAATACGCCTCTGAAACTGGAAGAGGTGGCAAACTGGATCGATGTACCGGTTAGTCGTTTAAAGGAACTCAATCCGTCGCTGCAACTGGATGCGATGCCCCCCGGTTCCGGATATGCACTGCGTTTGCCTTCGGGCTCCAGGGAGAAATTCGACCTTGCCTACGAGGTCTATTCCCGAAGGTAAACCCTTTGGAAGTGATCTATGGCGCCTCACGAAAAAATCTTCACAACATTGGAAAGTTGCCTGCATGAGTATTAGGATGGTGGCTGTCGAGCTTTATCGGGTAATGAAGCAGATTGAAAGACTCGAAAAGAAGCTGGAGAGTCCGGATGCCGGTTCGCAGGAAAAGGAGAACATCGAAAACGAGCTAAGAAATGCCAGGGTCCTAAAAGACCAGCTCGATAAGATGATCGACGGAGCAAAAGGCGATTAGGCCCGAATGCCCCTCAAAGTCGATTTTCCGTAACCGGCAGCCAAAAATCCACAATGCCACAGAATGAAAAAGGCCCTCTATTGGAGGGCCTTTTTCATTCAATTCGTCAATTGAAGAATTGAGGAATTAAAAACAAACAGCGAAATTGAGGAATTAAAAACAAACCTCCAATTCCGGAAATTCATGAATTTGGCAGTGTGCTGAAATAGGGTCTGCTGGCGGAAAAAAACTCAAAAAAGGCTGCATAAGCCTTTAAAATCCCCCTCGATCCGCCCTCACAAAAGATCGGGCGCGGACTTGAAGCATCGCCCGTGCGGCCTCCGGGTGTAGCGGGAGACCCGAAACGTAGTGAGGGTCCCCCTTTACAAAAGGGGGAAGCAAAACTGGT
>OMOE01000134.1 GCA_900290365.1 Syntrophobacter sp. SbD1
CCGCCGCGCCGCCGCCACCTCGACCGGCGCCGCCACCACTTCGTCCGGCACCCCCGCCCGAGAAGCCGCCTCCACTGGCAGTTCCCCCACGATTGAAACCGCCTCCGCCACCACCGCCACGCGAGGCGCCTCCTTTTCCACCCCCGCCACCGCGCGAGACGCCTCGTCCACCGCCACCGCCGCCTCGCCCGCCCCCGCCCCCGCCTCGGGCGGCATTGACGTCAATCGCAAGAAACAGGACAAAAAGAATAATGGTGGACACGGAAATCATGATTTTAGATATGTTGTGTTTCATTGATTGCCTCCCTTCTTTGTTTGCAGCTTCTTTTTTGCCGGTTCAGGCACGGACGAAGCTATCTGCGCAAGAAAAGGAATCTGCCGGGCATCTTCAGGTGGAGAAAAAACGAAGAGTTGGTCCGAAGGGTTGGGGGACAGGTTCCAGTCTGACAAATTCGCCCGGAACTGTGGCTGTCCTTTATCATGTTTATAGGTAATTACGATGCGGCGTGGGAGCGGGTCACCTTTTGACGGCACCCAGATCTGGAAATCCACGTCATCGGTCCGAGCCGCAAGTTGAACACACGGGACATCCATTATGGCGGTCTGTTCGACGGTTTCGACTGAGCGAACCCTGTTTTCTATCTCCAAAGGCAGCCTTGACACGAACATCATAGCCAAAGGTAAACGCATCCCGAGATCCTTGAGGAGATAGGTCACGGCGCCGTCCAGGTCACCCGGACTGGAGGCTTTAGCATAGACCTTGTCTTTTTCGTTATAGATGATGATATCTTTTCCATCAAAGATCGCCAGTCCCTTTTGGCCATCACTTCTTTCGATATCCGACCGAAACCGATCCGGACGCCGAAGAGTGACTTTTCGGATCTCCCCGAACTCGATTTTCTGACCGGATGCCTGCACCGCATCATATCCAGAACGAATCGTTACGCTGAACTGTCCGGCCTTGGAGAGGAAATCGGCAGTTCTATTGAGAAGTGCCCTGGCGTCCTCGCCTGGATTGGAAGATTCCGCAGAACTCTCCTGCGCCCGGGCAGGGCATGTCGCAAGCAGGAAGAGGGTCACTACCAAACACAATCCGCTGAAGAGTTTTTTCCTGATCATGTGTCCTCCTTAATCATTCAATTGAACGTTGTTTCATGTTGAACGCGCTCGTCTTGCCCTTACATCGATTCTTCATAAGTCGGAGGTTGGCAAGAGACCCCTCCGCAACTTTTCGACCATCTCCAAGCCGGTTGTGCGTGCAATATCGCTGAACTTCACCGAGGGATATTCCCTTGGCATCCTGATAACCAGGATGACCAGTAAATACAGATCCGACCAAAGATGCTGAACAAGGTCGGGATGGTTATCCCTTCACTGCCAAACAAGAGACGCCGGGTTGCAGCAAATGCAGGAAGATATCGAACCCCGGTCATCCCTGGCTGACTCGCATTCGCTCCAATATGGAACACAAAACATCACCGGGCGTGAACTTCATTCGCAGGATTGAATGAACCATCTCCGTCCTCCGTCACAGCACGATGAAAGGTTCGGATCGCTTTTGTTCAGAACAAGATCAGATAGGATAAACCCTGGAGCGCGCACTCAATCGCCACGCCCGGTTGGAGAGAACTCTGATAACTAGCGCTAATCTATGGTCGGTGGCAGAACGAGTCAATACCTCGACCCTGCCCTTGGAAAATGATCGGAGTGGGTTCTGCTTTGACCGATAGGGCGAAATTGATACCAGGCGAAAAAGCGAACGAAGAGACGGTGCAAAGGGCTGGAATCTGCTGGATTTTACCCAGATAGGCTTTGATTTAAGGGGGTTGTTGGCGGGATTAGCCCTAATATTTTGGCAAGATTCCAATATATTGGGGTTATGATTCCGAGCCTTGAGGCTTAATTTATCTGGTAGGACGAACTCCAGATACCTCCAGATACATATCAAAGGTTATCTATCGGGTTGTCCACTCGGAATGGCTGACTTCGTTTGAAGTTCCATGCAGAAAACCTTGGAAAATTGGGGGTTGCCAATGTTGTTTAGGCCTTTCACACCGAAGTCTCTTTTGGACAAATTGCAAATCAGATTCTTATTCCACTTATCGGCTGTTCTGCTTCACCCTCCTTGCCAATGTGAGAAAGTCCGATGTGGCCGAAGTGCATAACGGAAATGATTTGAATATGTTAACTCACGTTGCTGAAAGAACAAGTAACATGTAAAGTTACCAAGTTGAGGAATCTCCGCCCTGCTGACGATACGTTCCGTCTACCTCAATCCTAGATGATTTCCACTTGGCTGGCAAAAACCCCGCCACTGACGCCATTGATTTGGGATCATGTCAACCCCTATGGCCGCTTTGAACTTGACCTGAATACCCGTTTTGCCGCTCAAATAATTCAAATGGCCCCTGGTAACACCACTGTTGGGTCTACCCCACGTTAGTGAGCTTCAGCTCAGTCTTCTTCGAAGTGCCCGAAGCTTTACTTCCTTCGGCAATATTCTGGACTCCTGACCGCGCGGCCTGCACCATTGGGTCATTGGTACGGCTGCGCTTTTCGATGTACCGGTCACAAAACCGCATAGTGATGTCGAAAACCAGTTGCGCCACCTGAAAGCTCTTGAGTTTTCGGTAGCCGCCGTGCGTCGGGATTAACGGTTCGTTGGTGGTCATAACATCCTTTCTCCTGCGTAATCCCTAATCCCTAATCCCTAATTGCTCTCGAAGTCTTTCTTTGAGCAAGGAAAACCTCGATTGCGTCCGGTTGTTTTTGATGGCGATCGCGAGTGCTTTTTTCGAACCCACTATCACGACCAGTTTCCTTGCCCTGGTTACGGCTGTATAGAGCAGGTTGCGCTGCAGCATCATAAAATGCTGGGTAAGAAGCGGGAAGACTACGGCAGGGTATTCGCTCCCCTGCGACTTATGAATGCTTATCGCATAGGCGTGAACGAGTTGCTCGAGTTCGGAAAAATCGAATTTTACGCTCCTGCCGTCGAACTCCACCACGATTTCCCCGTCTTCATGGTCGATCCTTCGGATACGGCCAATATCTCCATTGAAAACATCTTTGTCGTAGTTGTTTCTTACCTGCATCACCTTGTCATTTACGCGAAAAGTGCGCCCAGCCGCTTCCAGGGTGACCCCACTCGGATTCAGGGCTTTTTGCAGTACTAAATTAAGATTTTGGGACCCCGCCTCTCCACGGTGCATGGGGCTGAGCACCTGGACGTCTTCCATGGGATCGAGCCCGAAGTGCCGAGGTATCCTCTCGGTACAGATCTCGACGATAGTGTCCAAGGCATGTTGGGGTTCTTCTCTGCTTATAAAATAAAAATCCTGTTTCGCTCCTGCGGCGGCGCGCAGATCCGGGAAGGCCCCCTGCCGAATGAGGTGCGCGTTTGTTATGATTCTGCTCCGGCTTGCCTGCCGGAAGATCTCCGTCAAACGCACCACCGGGAATTTGCCCGATTCGATGACATCGCCCAGCACGTTTCCGGGACCTACCGAAGGGAGCTGATCGGCGTCGCCGACCAACACCAGCACCGCATGAGATGGTATAGCCCTGAGCAAATGATTGGCGATTACTATGTCCATCATGGAAATTTCATCTACGATCACGAGGTCGGCGGGAACCGGTTTTTGCTCGTTTCGCTGAAACCCGCCCACTTGGGGGCTGAATTCCAAAAGCCTGTGAATTGTCGCAGCGGGTTTTCCCGTAGCCTCCGAAAGCTTTTTTGCCGCACGGCCGGTGGGCGCCGCCAGGCTGATGCGCGCCCCTATGCGTTCGTATATGGCAATGATCGCCCGCACCAGTGTAGTCTTGCCGGTACCGGGTCCCCCGGTTATCACGAGCACTTTTTCTCTAAGGGCCAGCTTTACTGCTTCTTCCTGAAGAGGAGCCGGCGAAAAATCAAGGCGGTTTCTTACCCAATCGAGACTGCCTTGGATATCGATCTTTGCTCGCAGGCTGCTATACCGTTGGATGGCCGCAAATCGCGCGGCCGCGCCTGTTTCAGAGGCATGCATTGCACTCAGGTAGACCGCCTGCTCATCTCCGAACCGCTCCGAAACGGCAGCAGAGAGCTTTTCCTCCTTAATGCGCTTCTCCGCTTTCAGGCTGCCCAAGGCTTCTTCCAGGATCGACGTTCCAATCTCGAGTGTTTTTCCGCAACGCTCCATCAACAAGGAATGCGGCAAGCAAACGTGTCCCTCTTCGGTGGCCTCATGGAGCACGAACACAATTCCGGCCTCCGCCCTCAGGGGAGAGTCCGCTGAAAATCCGAGGTTGCCTGCCAGTTTGTCTGCGGTAAGAAAGCCAATCCCCTTGATTTCCATTGCGAGGCGATATGGATTTTCCCTGACAATATCGACGGACTGTTGACCATACTTTTTAAAAATACGTGCTGCGAGCGTGGCGCTCGCTCCGTTGGAGCGCAGAAAGATCATCAGCGCGCGGATTTCTCTTTGCTCCTCCCACGCCTTTTGAATCTGCCCTACGCGGTATTTGCCGATCCCTTCGATCTCCAGCAGCCGCTCTATTTGGTCTTCGATGATATCCAGGGTTCTTTCGGCGAAACGTTTTACTATACGTTCGGCCATCTTGGGGCCGATGCCGCGTATGAGGCCCGATCCCAGGTATTTTTGGATTCCGGCAACTGTTGACGGCGCGCTTGTCTCGTAGCGGTCGACCTTGAACTGTCTGCCGAAACGGGCGTGCATACACCATCGCCCTTCCATAAGAAGGCTCTCGCCCGGGCACAGCGACATAAAGTTTCCTACAGCGGTAACCAGGTCCCGGTGTCCTGTCGCCCGAACCTTGATCACACTGTACCCGTCTTCTTCGCTGGTGAAGGTGACCCTCTCGACCAGACCCTGGAGCTTACCCTCTATATCTTTCATTGAATTCAGTCTATTCTTCTCCGCGTTTCCATTTTGCAAAAAATTAACAAAAGAGTCCGGATGTTGTATATTTTATTATGATAATGTTCTTGAAACTCCTATAATTTGTTAATATACAGTCAAAGTGGGGAAGCAAAATCAAAACTTTTTGATCAAAGGTTTTTGAACCGGGTCTTCCGTTTAAAATTTAGAGGTCCCCAATTTCGGCCAGCGGAGGGGTTGCCTATGTCCCTTTATATTAAAACCGACGATTATCACAAGCACGGAATAAGCAAGTATTCCGATCCAGCCCTGATCCGGGCCGTAGTGCAAAAAGAGCTTAACATAGACCGGGTCTTCGTTTCATTTGTAAATAAGCATGAATATATCAGGGTGGATTTTCTCCGGCCAAGACCACACCGCAGATTCAACAGACGGCCTGGCAGGCGCGCGTCCGCGAGGTAATCCGGGACGCCTTCGGGCGTCCCTCTTTTTTTGCTTCTGAGGTACCTTCCCGACAAATTTAATCGCGGATCTTTGTTTAGGGGTTTTCCGGAATACGAGGGGGAGAACCGGGCTGTTTTTCGACCTTAGCCTTTTGCCTTTTTACTTTTTATTTGTGCTTCTTTATGGCGTAATCCTTGGGAACAGTGAATAGCCCAGGGTCCAGGGACTTTTCCTCAACTTTTTTGAGAGTGCTTTCAACGGTTCCTCCCATCACATGATTGACGGTATAAACTGGAAAACCGCCAAGCTTATCGACTATGCCGGCAACATGCATCTGCTTGAGCATCGGATTTCGGTCCGCAATGACTCCCATTTTGGCGCCCAGGCACCTCAGTTCCTTATAGCCCTTCACGTCCTGTGAAACCCAGTACTCTCCATTCACCATTGCAATGTGTACTTTATACTTGCGGCACTTGTATCCGGCGATGTTTTTCAACTCACCTGTCCTGGTGATCTGGATTCCCATCATTGAACCTATCATTTCGGCCATTTTCTGTTTATCGGCAGGGGCCATGCCGGGAAGCCCGGCCAATTCCGTCAAATTCAGATGGGTGCAGGTTTTCGCTTTAGTGTCGAGAGTGTATAGCTCCATGGAAGAGTAGTCCACTATGAAGACTTTGCTGCCGCCCAATTCCACTCGCGAGGCTGTGGAGGTGAAATAATATTTCTGAATTGAGGTCCCGTTAGGCTGGTGAGGAACATTGGTCGATATGCTTTCGGTTTCCCAGTAGAGATCGGCCGTGGCCGAACGGGCGCATGCTCCGGCAAGCAGCGACGCGACGCCGAGGCACAATAACCATTTCTTAGCCTTCATGCTGTTCCTTCTGCCAGTATGGCAATTCATTCAAGATACAGGGAGATCGAAACGCTGTCCCGACTT
The DNA here is from genome assembly GCA_900290365.1 of Syntrophobacter sp. SbD1. GTDB lineage: Bacteria > Desulfobacterota > Syntrophobacteria > Syntrophobacterales > Syntrophobacteraceae > SbD1. The sequence goes on from OMOE01000134.1 coordinate 6,268, forward strand.
CATAGTATCAGGCATTCCAAACGAAGAATCAAGTGCCGGAAGTCCTCTGCCCGGCTTTCGCTTCGGGGTATAACGCCTCAGCCGCATAGAGCTTCATGAATTCCCTGAAAATGATGAGTTTCTGGACATCCTGAGTCCCTTCCCCCAAAGAAGAAGCCCATGCATCCATGGGATATTTGTGAATGGGGTGCTCGAACACGACAGAGGCCGCCCCGAACAGATCCGCTGCCCATTGTCCCACAGCCCTTGCCAGTTCAACCGAAAGGTATTTCGTAATCGATGCCTCCAGCCTGAAATCCAGGCCCTGATCTTTTTGCCAGCATGTCTTCCAAAGCATTAGCCGGACTGCTTCGAGTCTACTGTAAAAATCGGCGGCCTCAAATGATTTCGCCTGAAAATCGATCAATTTGTGTCCGAAAATCTGCCTCTTTTTTGCATGCTCGATGCCGCTTCGGAACGCCCCTTCGGCGGTACCAAGCGTTAGCGCGCTGATAGTGATGCGACTGTTGGTGAAAATTTCGAGCACCTGTTGCAGTCCCCGTCCCCGACCACCGATAATGTTGGCCTCAGGCACAAATACGTCACTGAGCTGAATCCGCGTAAGATCTGACGGGACCCAGACTTCCTTGTGAAGTTTGGAGCGGCTTATTCCTTTTGACGACAGATCGACCAGGAACATGGAAATCCGGCTGTTTCGCGGGGCATCGGGGTCCGAGACCGCCGTAATGAGGGCAAGATCGCTGATATAGCCATTGGTTACATATGATTTGATTCCATTGAGCAGCCATCCTCCCTCCACCTCCCTCGCCGTTGAAGATATTCCTGCGACGTCACTGCCGGCGGTCGGTTCGGTATTGCCGACACAAATCAAAGTTTCGCCTCGAGCGGCTGGAGGAAGGTAGATGTTTTTCTGGTCGGGGTTTCCGAACAGTGTTATTCCCTTTGCGCCCAACGATACATGAACCAGCACAGCCACTCCTACGCCGGGCGATACAATCCCGAGATGCTCTTCCATGAGGGCCTGCTTGAAAGACTGCTGCTCGCGGTATCCTTTGCCGTCCTGTTCAAGCCCCAGCCAATCACGGGCGCCAAGTTCCATGAAGAAGTCTCGGGGTATCTCCTTTTGGGCGTACCATCGACCGAGGTTGGGCGTAAGTCGTTGCGAAATGAACTGCTTGTACTCCCTAAGGTTTTCTTCGAATTCGACGGGTATTCGGAAATCCATATTGAAGCTCCTTTGCAGATGGAATTAAAAGCCGCCTCAGTCTTCCCAATTCCTCAATCCTCAATTCCCTTACTTTTGACTTAATTCGTGGCTGGATTCAGTGCATTTTTCCAGCGAAACCGTAAAAACAGCCGTTGAATCGTGTCTTGAAAAGGAGAGTACGCCTCCCATTTCCTCAAGAAGCTTGAAAGTCGTGGAGATTCCTATTCCCTCACCACCCTCTTCGAATGGAAGAATCATCAGTTCGGGGTCCCATGTCTTTTTCCCCGTGAGCGGGCTTACCATGTCCACATAGATATTGCGCTCGCCAAAATAGGTCTTCAATATTATTTCTTTGTCCGAATCCATCGTTCCCACGGCGTTGCGAATCATTGCGACAAAGACCTGGGTGAGGATAGCCGGATCAACATGGGCCGTTGGCAGATTCGGATAAAGATCCAGATGGATTTGAACTTTATGCTTTTCCAGTTCAGGGCCGACCAGCGCTACGGAATCGGTGAGGATCGCATTCACGTGGCATTCACGTGGCTTCATGTCCACCGGGCGCAAATAATCGTTCAACCGGTTGAGCATTGTTTCGAGCCGTTCAGTCTCATGCAGGATGATCTCGGCCTCAGGGGAGTCGGAATACTTTTTCAGCAGCCGCCGAGCAAAGCCCCCTATTGATACCAGCGGGTTCCTGATCTCGTGAGCGATTTCAGCAGCGGTAGCGCCAAGCGTCTTGAGCTTCTCTCTTTGCACCAGCGCGGCTTGGGCTTTCTTGAGTTCACCTGTACGCTCAAGCACCATCTCTTCCAGATGCTCGCGGTATTTCCGAATCTCCATTCTTGCTATTTTTCGTTGAGTTATGTCCCTGATGATTCCTACATGCCCTCCGAGTGCTCCATCGGGCCCCTCGATACCGGAAAAGGTCCCCTCCACCGGGAAAATCGTTCCATCCTTTTTCTTAAGCTCCCATTCAACTCTTAGAGGCTCATCTTTCATAACGGACGGAGCAAGATGTCCGAACTGGTCAAAACTCTCATCCGAAACGTGAATTATTCTGACGGACTGCCCGATGACCTCTTCTTTCGAATATCCGAACAGATCCAAAAAGGCACGATTGACCGAAACTATATCGCGATTGCCGTCCACCATGAAGATAGCCTCCGAGGTGCCTTCCGCAAGCGTCTTATAAAGAACTTCCGACCTTTTGAGGGCCTCCTCGATGCGCTTTCGCCCGGAGATATCTACTACAAAACCCTCAATTCCGATTAGTTCGCCCTCTTGCGAGTAAATGCCAAGACCCTGCTCCCATACCCATTTTACCCCGCCGTCTGCCGTGCATATTCGATAGATCAATTTGAAAGGATGCCTCTTGGCCAAAGCACTCTCGGTCAGGGACCTGACCATCTCGCGGTCTTCCTCGCAAATCAGGTCGGGAAGCTTTCTTTTTTGACTCAATGCGTCAATAGAGTACCCGGTCAGTTCGACCGCTCCGGGGCTTACGAAATCCAGGGGACACTCTGCCTCACCAATGCAGTGGTAGACCATTCCGGGAAAGTTCTCAAAAAAAGCTGATAAGATCCTTTGGCTGTCCTCGGATACTTTTTTCGACTTCTTTATCGAAGAAATGCTCCTGCTGACGAGCAGATAAATGATCACGGCGGAAGCGCAGACAAAAAACCAGCCTTTGACCGTTTGCACGGCCAACCCAGTCGCGGACCGTCCGAAAATGAAATCCACCGCCCAATCGGATAAAATGATCCAGAGCACTCCAAGGCCGGCATATATCAGAGCTATTTTTAGTCCGCTCCCTGCGCGTGATTTTTCTGGTGTAGTTAGAATCTCTTTTAACAATTCGCGGCAACCTTTCGATTTGCGTTTCCGGACACTCCCCGGCAGTCCATTATTTGTTTGTTGTAAGATTGGCAAGTGGACTTTGCAAGGATTGTCGAAAGCCGGCATGGTTGCTATTGATGGCATTCAGCAGTAGAATGGTGGCCCGAACAATATTGGAACTCACTTTTGAAAAGCCGATCTATATAATATGACTGCTGAACATAATTCATGCGTGATAGAGCCGAGGATGGGCAGACATGAAGAAAAACTGCCCGGCCTTGCGATACTCGTTTTCAGTCCTGAAGACCTTGCTTCATTTTCGGCCTGCTTCCCACAACCTCCTACACTCTCGCACAAGTTTTATCTTTCCAGGGTTTTCACCGCAAGCTATGAGAGCGCACGGATCGCTATTGCCGGTCCTATGCTCGGCGCCCCTCAAACAGTTCTCGTCCTCGAAAGGATGATCGCCCTCGGGGTAAAGAAATTTGTCGCTGTGGGCTGGTGCGGTTCTTTGAGCAGCGCTGTGCGCATCGGCCACATTGTGCTGCCTTCTGCGGCTATTTCCGAGGAAGGCACTTCCGCTCATTATCCGGGCATTGAGTGTGTTCCCTCTGTTGAATTGCTCAATTTACTCAAATCAGCCCTGACCTCGGAAGGCCGGACAATTCATGAGGGCTCAGTCTGGTCAACGGATGCGCCTTTTCGCGAAACATGCGCAAAAGTAAAAAATTTCCAGTCGAAGGGGATTTTGGCCGTCGATATGGAAACATCGGCTCTTTTTTCAGTATCGAAGTTTCGGGGAGTCGAACTTGCCGTCGTACTGGTTGTTTCCGACGAACTTTCGACCCTGAAATGGGTGCATGGATTTAGAAACCCAACGTTCCATGAATCTCGGAAAAGAGTTATAAAATCAACATTGATGTCAACTTGCTGCATGACGAGTGACTGATGACCGATCTCCAGACGATCGACAAAGAAGATCAAGCCGCCAGGATTAAAGATCTTCGCAAACAAATCGATTACCATAATCACCGTTACTACGCCCTCGATCAGCCGGAAATAAGCGATGCCGAATACGACAAGATCTTCCGTGAACTGGTCGATCTCGAAAACACGCATCCCGAACTCATAACGGCTGACTCGCCGACGCAGCGCGTCGGATTTGCGCCAATCGAAAAATTCCTCCCTTTTGGGCATGAAGTGCCGCTGCTAAGCCTTGAAAATGCGATGAACACGGAAGAGGCGCTCGATTTCGACCGCAGGGTGCATAAGCTTTTGGGGGTCGGCGGCAACATCGAATACGTCGCGGAACTGAAAATGGACGGACTTGCCGTCGAACTCGTTTATGAAGATGGGGCACTTATAGGCGCAGGCACTCGAGGGGATGGATTTACGGGCGAAGATGTCTCACAGAATGTAAAGACCATTCGCTCCGTGCCGTGGAGGCTTCTTGGTCCTCCGTCGCAACGAGCGCTCCCGGTCAAACTCGCCGTCCGTGGCGAAGTTTTTATAGAAAAACGCGATTTCGATAAGCTCAACGATCAACGGGCTGAAAGAGGCGAGCCTGTTTTTGCCAACCCGCGAAACGCCGCGGCGGGATCTCTGCGGCAACTCGATCCGTCCATTACGGCCGGCCGGCCGCTTCGCGCATTTTTCTACGGCATCGGAACGCTTATTTCTGAAAAAGAGTTCGTAACACAACTGGAGATGCTCGATCAGCTTAAGCGCTGGGGACTTCCGGTTAATCCCGAGTCACGATTGTGTCACGGCATTGAGCAAGCCCTCAGCTATTACGAAAAATTGGCTGAAGAACGTGAATATCTCCCTTACGAAATTGACGGTGTCGTCATAAAAGTAAATAACCTGGCTTGCCAAAGACAACTCGGGGAGAAATCCCGCAGCCCACGCTGGGCGATCGCCCTTAAATTCAGTCCCGATGAGGCACAGACTCACGTGCTCGATATCGGAGTAAACGTTGGCCGGACTGGAATCCTTACGCCTGTGGCTTTTCTTAACCCGGTCGTGGTAGGCGGGGTTACCGTCAAGCGCGCCACGCTACACAATATCGATGAAATCCAAAGAAAAGATATACGAAAAGGTGATGCCGTTCTCGTTCACAGGGCTGGAGAGGTAATCCCCGAGGTGATCGAAGTTATTAAATCGAAAAGAACTGAAAATGAAGAACCTTTTAAGATGCCGCCGAACTGCCCTTCCTGCGGCGCTCCGGTGGTGCGGCTGCCCGATGAAGCTTTTCACCGTTGCGTCAATCGCAACTGCCCCGCTCAAATCAAAGGTTCGATCGTGCACTTCGCCAGCCGCGATGCCATGAACATAAATGGACTTGGCGAACAGATAGTGTCGCGGTTCATCGACGAAGGCATTATCGGAACCGTTTCAGACCTCTACAGGCTCCGGATGGAAGACCTGCAAAATCTTCCGGGATTTGGCCAAAAATCGGCCCGGAATTTGCTTGATACAATCAACACCAGTAAGCAAACAACGCTTTCCAGGTTTCTGTACTCGCTTGGCATAAGCCATGTCGGCGCCTTTATCGCCGACCTTCTAGCCAGGAGTTTTGGCGATATCGACAAGGTCCGCTCCGCCCGGGTCGAGCAATTGCTCCAGGTGCAGGGTATCGGAGAAAAAGTCGCAAATGCTCTGGCTGCTTACTTCTCAAACCCGGACAACCGCCGATTGGTAGATGAGCTTCTGGATATCGGATTTGTAATTGACAATCCGCCGCCCACCCGTCCGGTTGAGACCGGTTTCTGGTCCGGGAAAACTGTTGTTTTCACCGGAGCGCTTTCCTCGATGACTCGCCAGGAGGCTGGGGAGGCAGTCACGGCAAAAGGCGCCCGCGTTACGGACAGCGTCAGCAAGAAAACCGGCGTGGTCGTTGCCGGCGCGGACCCTGGTTCCAAATTGGCAAAGGCTCAAAAACTGGGCGTAAGGATAATGCAAGAGGATGAATTCATTGGAATGCTAAATGGACACTCTCTTGCTACGGAGGCCTAAATGAAAAAGCGTCGGGCTCACGTCTGGATTACGGGAAGGGTCCAGGGTGTTTTCTTCCGGGCATATACCCGTGACGCCGCAGAACTGATCGGAGTTACCGGCCGGGTTAGAAATCTGCCTGACGGCAGAGTCGAAGCGGTTTTTGAAGGAGAGTCGGACAAGATCGATAAAATGCTGGAATGGTGCCACGAGGGAAGCCCGATAAGCCGGGTCGACGAAGTCGAGGTGCTCGAGGAAGTCTACACCGGCGAGTTTGACCGGCTGCTGATAGAACACTGAGAGGAGATCCAGTGAACGCAGTGAAAGCAGTTCTGCAACGAATCTGGGATTTTTTGGCAGCCAACGATTTTGACTCTCTTCTCGAAGCTTCCCGCAAGCTTGACTGGAGCCACGTCGCCAAAAGCCCCTATACCTGGCTCATCATCGTGCCGTTTCTGATCTTCCTGCTCTGGACCAAAAAGTATAAAATAATTATTGTTATTGCTTCATTCTGTCTTTTCATGCTGCTTATTCAAAAGACACTTTCACATCCCGGCCCAACCTTGGCTTTGGACGATTTGCTGATTTTCCTCGCCGGGGCGATCGCCCTTATCGGATTAAATATTTACATGTTTTTCGTGAGGGAATGAAAAATCCACTACCTCACCGTGACCGGGGCGTCGGCAACTTCGTCTCCGTTAACTCTTTCCTTGAGTTCCTTGCCGACTTTGAAGAAGGGCAATTTTTTCGACGAGACTTCGATCAGCGCGCCGGTTTTAGGGTTTCTGCCTTTGTATCCTTCATAGTCCTTCACCTTGAAACTGCCGAACCCTCGGATTTCGAGGCGATCCGACTGGACGAGCGCCTGCTCCATGCTCTGAAATGTAACGTTGACCGCAATTTCTGCCGACTTCAACGTAATCCCCTCAGCCTTGGCCAATGCTTCTATCAATTCACTCTTAGTCATGACTGTGACTCCTTGGGAAGTAAATCATTGTAGCTTTTCGATAACCTTCATATTTCCCATATATGGACGCAAAACCTCTGGAACAATGACAGTTCCGTCTTCCTGCTGGAAGTTTTCAAGAATTGCCACGAGAGTACGCCCAACCGCCAGCCCAGATCCGTTCAGCGTATGAACCAGGTCTGTACGGCTGCGCCCTTTTCTGCGGAATCGAATGTTTGCGCGCCTAGCCTGAAAATCCTCAAAGTTGCTGCAAGATGAAATTTCCCGGTACGTTTCCTGGCCGGGAAGCCACACCTCTATGTCATATGTCTTGGATGCCGAAAATCCCATATCCCCGGTACAAAGCACAATGACCCTGTAGTGGATACCTAACTCCTGAAGGATCGTTTCGGCATTATTGAGAAGTTTTTCCAGTTCGTCGTATGAAGCCTCAGGCAGGCTGAATTTGACAAGCTCAACTTTGTTGAACTGATGCTGCCTGATCAGACCGCGGGTGTCTTTGCCGTGAGAACCGGCTTCGGAACGAAAGCATGGTGTATATGCCGTATAGCATCGCGGTAAAGCGGATTCCTCCAGGATCTCACCGCTGTGAATATTGGTAACCGGTACTTCTGCTGTCGGCACCAGCCAATAATCCCAGCCATCGAGTTTGAACAGCTCCTCCTTAAACTTGGGCAGCTGCCCTGTTCCCCTCATACTTGCGCTGTTCACCATGAATGGGGGAAGAACTTCGGTATAGCCGTGCCGTCGTGTGTGAATATCGAGCATGAAGCTGATCAGAGCCCGCTCCAACGCAGCGCCGGCACCCCAATACAGAGTAAACCGCGCCCCGGTTATTCTTGCGCCACGCTCGAAATCAAGAATTCCAAGATCCTCACCTATTTCCCAATGAGGCTTCAGTTTGAAATCGAAAGCCGGTTTTTTTCCCCAGGTTCGAACTTCCCTGTTGTCCTTCTCATCCCGGCCAACAGGCACGGAATTGTCAGGCATATTCGGGATTATGAGCAAAAAATCTCTGAATTGCTGCTCTGCTTCGGCCAACTGTTGATCGAGAACTTTGATCTCCTGCCCCAGGCCCTTCATCTCCTCAACCAAACTGGAGGAATCTTTTTTCTCCTTCTTCAGCCCGGATATTTCATCGGATGCAATATTTCGCCTGTGCTTTTTCTCCTCCACATCGACCAAAATACGCCGCCTGGTTTCATCCAGTTTCAAAAGGGGCTCGAGATCCAGATCGCACTGGCGGTTTTTCAGCATGTTGCGCACCAGTTCAATGTTTTCTCGAACGAATTTCACATCCAGCATCAATGGAGGCCTTTCGAAAATGATTTGCCTATTTTTTCAGGTGCTTGGGCAAGGGCTTTTTTACCCCCAAACAGTGCATTTGTCAATTCTTTTCGTTACTTCAATAAGTTGGCTTAAAAACAGGAAAGGAATCTGTAGAACGCATCGGTCTAGTCAAATTTCGAGCTGATTACATTGATACTATAATTGCTAAGAGTGCTTATTTCAGGAAGGTTATGGAAAACAAGCATGAAAGGGGCCTTCCCGGCCGGAGGAATCCGCACGTTCTTGAGGTTCTTGCCTTCCCTGTTCATCATTTTTTCCTGAATTTCAGCTGCTTTGAGGTTGGTGACCTCTTTCCGGGTGAATGCATTTCCCGCATAGCAGCGCTGTGTTTGTGAAATGGCATCCTTGCTGTCGAACAATTTTCCTTCGATCATTACGAAACTGACCGGCCTGCTCGATTCGTTGAGCACCTCGCCCTCGATGACGAGCACCTGTCCTGAGTGCACGTTTTCCAGGTAGTAAGCCTGTACGCTGTCAGTGATCGTTACCACAGGCGTGGGAGCAGCAACGGGAGCGGTTTTCGCGGGCAAGAACTCAAGCGCAACGCCTCGCCAGAAAAACAGAGCAACAAAGACGAGCACCAGAACTGCCGGAACTCCGGCAATTAACACCTTCTTCTTTAAGGACCACCGGCTATCTTTGACCGGATCAGTGCCCCTGTCACTCTCTTCAGGGATTGTCCCGGGAATGAATTCCCTTTCCTCATCGGAAATCTCGATATGAATCAGTCCGTTTTCATCTGGTTGATCCACCACAAATATGTGTTTACACTTTGTACACCTCACCTTGTTGCGGGATTTATTTAGTTTGTCGGAATCAAGCCGGAATTTTGCTCCACAGACTTCACAGTTTATCACCATGATGGACATATATCAGGTTCCTTCCCAAGACGATCATTGTCCGGAGTGCGACTCTTCGAACACAACTTCATAAATGGCCGGCAGATTTCTGTGATTTTCAGAAAAATCCAGTCCATAACCGACCAGAAACCCGCTGTCGATCGTTAAACCCACATAGTCGACGGGCACTTCAACCTTGCGGCGTTCATGTTTGTCTATCAGAGTGCAAACCCTTACTGATTCAGGGCACAGGTTCGAGATGTGATTGAGCAGCCACTTGATCGTGATGCCGGAGTCGACAATGTCCTCGACGATCAGCACATGGCTTCCCTGTAAAGGAAGCTCTATGTCTTTTGTGATCCTCACATTCCCACAGGTCTGCGTCTTGTCTCCGTAGCTGGCTAACCTGATAAAATCTACCCTGACAGCCGGATCGAGACGTCGTGCCAGATCGGCCATAAAAATGAATGCTCCGTTCAAAATACCGATCAGTACAAGATCTTTGCCCTCATAGTCACGGTTTATCCGCTCTGCCAGACTCTCGACAGACCTGCTCAACTCCTGCGACGAAATACGCTCCAAAAGTTTGTAGCCGGCCATAGGTCCCCCTCAATTACCCCTTAATTTGCTTGCAAGCCACCTATATCTTTTAACAATCTCGCATTCTACTGAAAATAATACTAAATTTCAATTCCTTCCCATCTCGGACCGAAGTAAATTTGTTCTCCCTGATACGAAGAACGATGCCGTGAAATGCGCGCTGCCATTGAATCGTGGAAATTGACTCCTCGATGGACATGATTTTGTTTTCCCTTCTCGTCTTATATGTTATTTTGCCCCGACACAAAATGATGCTGACTATCATCCTGACAGGAGGAAACAGATGCGTGAGAAAGTAGAACAAGCGCTGGCAAAAATAAGACCCATGCTGGAAAAAGACGGCGGCAGCGTTGAGCTGATCGAGATAGACGGTTCGGTGGTCAAAGTGCGGCTCACCGGCGCCTGCCGCGGCTGCCCCATGAGCCAGATGACTTTGAAATCCGGTATCGAACGTATTATTAAGCAGGAAATCCCCGAGGTCACCGAAGTTGTAGCTATTTAGATTATTTCACTTATTGTACGGCTCTCCCTTTATGATCGTGAAAGCCCGATAAAGTTGCTCTACGACCATCAGGCGGGCGAGATCGTGGGGAAAGGTCATCTTCGATAAGGAGAGCACCTCATGGGCTGCTTCCAGTAATTGGGAAGATACCCCGACCGGTCCGCCCACTATCATCCAAACATCGGAGACCGCCGAGCCGATCAGTTTTTCTAATAATTTCGACAGACCCAGTGAATCGAGCTCGCGTCCTCTTTGGTCAAACACGATAAGGCGCCCCTGCCGCCCTGTATGTTTCAGTATACGCTCACTCTCGCGCTCCCGGACGAACTGCTCCCCAACTGCCGATGTTATCTTCTCCGCCTTTATGTAGTGAGTCTGCACCGGTGAGTAGTGCCGGAGTCTGTGCAGGTAACGATCAACACCTGATCCTATGTCGGCAAATGCCGTTTTCCCGACAAATACCAGATGAATGCGCATGCAGTTCTTACCGGTTTTTTGATGCAGTGGCAGCCATCAGGAATTCCCGGTTTCCCTTCGGCCCCAGTATTGGGGATGGAACTATCCCGATCACCTCAAATCCAAGCCTTGCGGCAAATTCAGCCATTGCGCCGCAAATCTCTTCATGAATCCGGGGATCCCGAATGACACCTTTTCCCCTTGATGCCTGCTCACGGCCGGCTTCGAACTGCGGTTTTATGAGCGCCACAAGGACCGCCTCATCTTCCAGGAACTTTAGAACTGACGGAATCACCAGCTTCAGAGAGATAAACGATGTATCGATGGTCACTACCTCAATAGGCTCGGTTACGAGTTCTGCAGGCAGGTACCGGATATTTGTTCGCTCAATGGCGATCACACGGGCGTCGTTTCGCAGTTTAAGCGCAAGCTGGCCATAACCCACATCAACCGCATAGACCCTGCGCGCTCCCAACGAGAGGAGACAGTCTGTAAAGCCTCCCGTTGAGGCGCCCACATCCATGGCCGTCCGGCCGGAAACCTCAATTGAAAACGATCTGATAGCATGTTCCAGCTTCAGCCCGCCCCGGCTGACGTAAGGGATTGGGTCTTCTAAGATATGGAGCTCTGAGTCCAGGGGGACTTTTTGTCCGGCTTTGGTCAGAATATGGCCGTTAACGGTGACTTTTGCAGCCAGAACCAGCGACTGGGCGCGTTCGCGAGTGGGGGCATATCCTTTGTCAACAAGCAGTTTATCCAATCGCTCGGAGAACTTTGCCATGATTGTAATCTAACAATTTAAGAGCGGCCCTCTCAATGCCCTCGGCGTCGATGCCGCAGAGATTTCTAAGTATTGCCTGACTTCCATGGGGGACGAAGCAATCCGACACTCCCAGACGTTTCATCGATTTAGGGGAAAACGATTCTTCCTCGAACAGTTCGAGGACGGCGCTCCCAAAGCCCCCCGCCAGCATGTTTTCTTCAACTGTGATAACCCTGCCGGTCTTTTCAGCCCAGGTCATAATTAACTCCCGGTCAAGGGGCTTTATAAACCGCGCATTTATGACAGCCGCTTCGATTCCTTCCTCCTCCAGCCTCAGGGCGGCTTCCTTCGCACTTTGGACCGTGGAGCCGACTGCCACTATGACCAAATCTTTGCCCGGCCGCAACAACTCGCCCTTCCCTATCTCCAGTGACCTGAGTTCATCGTCTAGGTCCACACCGAGGACATCTCCTCTTGGATAGCGCACCGCAGCCGGACCATCGTGATCGACGGCCGTCTTCAACATATGCTGAAGTTCATTTTCATCTTTTGGCGCCATCAGCACCATGTTGGGCATCGAGCGCAAATAGGACAGGTCGAAAACTCCATGGTGCGTCGGTCCGTCTTCCCCCACCAGCCCGGCACGGTCCATCGCGAACACTACCGGAAGGTTCTGAAGGCAGACGTCGTGCAGTACCTGGTCATAAGCGCGCTGAAGAAAAGTCGAGTAAACGGCTAAAACCGGCTTGAAACCCTCCGTTGCAAGCCCTGCCGCAAAGGTCACGGCGTGTTGCTCGGCTATGCCGACGTCGAAAAACCGGTCGGCATAGGTCTGTGCGAAGCAGTCGAGTCCAGTTCCCTGGATCATCGCGGCCGTAATGCCGATCAGTTTGGGGTCGGAGTCAGCCAATTTCTTCATCGCCCTCCCAAAGACCTTTGTATAGGAGAGGCATTTTACTGTATCAAGGCTCTTACCGGTTGCTATGTTAAACGGCCCCACTCCGTGAAAACTCGTGGGGTCCTTTTCTGCAAGTTCGTAGCCCTTTCCTTTCCTGGTCAACACATGGATCAAAACAGGGCCGTCCACATTGCGCGCTATTTCGAAAGTCTCTATCAACCTGTCGAGACGGTGTCCGTTAATGGGGCCAATATACTGAAACTCAAGGGCCTGAAAGAGCATGCCAGGGGTAAAAAAGCTAATCAGCGAATCTACGCTGCGCCTCAATACCTGGAGAATATTAGCACCTATTCCCGGTATCGATTTGAGCACATCCTCCATCTCACGCTTCAGATACATCGAGGTTTTTCCGGAAAGCTTACGGCTTAGGAATGAAGAAAGCGCGCCAACATTGGGAGAAATGGACATCTCGTTGTCATTGAGAACTACAATCAGGTTCTTTGCGAGGTCTCCAGCATTGTTTAGACCCTCGAAAGCCATTCCTCCTGTCATGCTGCCGTCACCAATTATGGCGATAGCCCGAGCCTGGCTGCCCTTTAGATGATTGGCGACAGAAATCCCCAAGCCGGCGGAAATAGACGTGCTGGAGTGTCCCGTTCCGAAAGCGTCATACTTGCTCTCGGAGCGCTTGGGAAAACCGCTTATCCCGCCGTACTGACGCAGAGACCCAAATTCTTTCTGGCGCCCGGTCAAAAGCTTGTGCGCATAAGCCTGATGGCCAACATCCCAGATGAAACGATCATGGGCGCCATCAAATACGTAATGAAGAGCAATTGTCAGTTCCACTACACCGAGACTTGGTGCAAGGTGTCCACCGGTTTCGGCTACAGTGCCTATGATACGGGCGCGGATTTCCTCAGCCAATTCGATAAGTTGCTGATGAGACAGGCCTTTCAGCTGACAGGGGAGATCGATACAGGAAAGCTGCCCTTTGCCCATCATTTTATTTTTCAAATTAGCCCCTTTCAATCGATATCTTACCTGGCGAGTATCTTCGCCAATTAATGAAAAATCCTGATTTAGTCAAGAAATTTATCCGAATCGTCATCCTCTGCGCACCAGCAGGTAACGGGCAATGGCCCGCAACGGTTCCGCCTTCGCGTCAAAACCCGCCAGCGCCTCGAGGGAACTCTCAACGTGATGTTTTGCGGCATCCCTGGACTGCGCAATACCCAGCAAGGCAGGATAAGTCATCTTGTTTTTGGCAGCGTCCGATCCCGGTTCTTTACCCATCAGCGCCGGGTCCCCCTCGACGTCGAGAAGATCGTCAGTAATCTGAAATGCAAGCCCGACATGATGCCCGTAGGTTCTTAGCGCCTGTGTCTGCGCCTGGTCCCCGCCGCCGACAATGGCCCCGATCTCAAGCGATGCCGAAATCAATGCCCCGGTCTTATGTATGTGCATATACTCAACTGTTGCCAGGCTAACCTTCTGATTTTCACATTCGAGATCTATCACCTGGCCTCCAATCATTCCCCTGTACCCGGCCGCCTTGACTGCTATGCCGATCACTTCCAGCACTTTATCCGGACGCACACCCTTCGCTGCGCTTTGCGCAAAGTATTCAAAAGCTTCTGTCAAAAGCGCGTCTCCGGCCAGAATAGCGATCGCCTCTCCGAATACTTTGTGATTTGTGGCCACACCACGCCTGAAATCGTCATTGTCCATCGCAGGCAAGTCGTCATGAATGAGCGAATAGGTGTGAATCATCTCAAGGGCACAGGCAGCCGGCATTACGCGCTCGATATCGCCGCCCACCACTTCCGCCGCCGCAATACACATGATCGGACGCAGCCGCTTGCCCCCGGCAAAAAGGCTGTAGCGGACAGCTTCGATTACTTTTTTCTGAAGCCCGGAGGCAGCCGGTAATATTTCCTTCAAAGCGGCCTCAACAATCTGCTTTCGGCGGCTCAAATAGGTCTTTAGATCGAATTCATTCATAGAGGCCTTCGCTGCGAAACGGGATTAATATACGATACTAACACGGGCAAGTCTCAACTTCCACACTCAAATAAGCAAGCCGTCTCAAGTCTTTAACTAGTTTCCATCCGGAAAGGGTCCTTTTCCGCCCTGGCGGCGTCAATCTTCGGGTTTGCTTGTGCGGCGTACCCCCAGGTACGCCTCCGCGCAAACCCTCGATTTCCTTGCCATGACGAAAAATGCCTCCTTTCCGAATTGGAAACTGTAAGTGTCACATCCGGAGTTTCCGGATGCACACTAACTAAAACTCAACAACATTGTCACTCTCCCGGACCTATCTCTGCTCTTCCGAATTCGTCTGAAACGGCTCGAAAGGCGCGGTCTTCCATTCACCCTGCTGATCCTTTAGAAGCATCTGCACCTTGTTTTCCGCCTCTTCGAGTTTTTTGTGGCAAAACTGGGCAGTTCGAATCCCCTCAGAGAAGCATTCCATAGCCTCTTCAAGAGGCAAATCTCCCTTTTCCAGCTTTTCCACAAGATCCTGTAGCTTTTTCATAGCCTCTTCAAAAAGATCGCTTTTTTTCTTGGCCACCGATTCAGTCATCCTTTTCATTGTCAATGTTCTCAGCCTTATTGACCAGGCACTCGATTCGGCCGCACGCAAGCCGAACCAGGACACGATCTCCAGGCGCGGTCTCAGTGTAGCTCCTGATCACTTTCCCGTCAGCCATTCTATAGGAAATCGAATACCCGCGCGAAAGAACGGCAAGAGGACTCAGAGCCTCCAGACGCGCGATATAATTCTCATACCTGAGCCGGTGAGCGTCCAATATCCGGTGATGATTGAGCACAAGTTCTTTGCATAGACGATTCAGCTCCGCCCGGCCTCTTTGAATCTGCACCTCGGGATTGAGATAGACAAGCCTGTTGCGTAGATGGCTATACGAATCCCGTGCCCTCTCAAGCCGCCTCTCCACGCCAAGGGTGAGCCGTTGCACACGATCATCGACAGTCAGCCGTAAATTCTCGAGCCTCCTCTTGGGGTGAATAATCCGGCTTTCCAGGTATTTGAGCCTCAAGCCGACAATCTCGAGCCTGGCCTCCATCACCTTAAACAACCTGTCCCGGCAGCCATGCAGCTCACGATGAAACTGTTCCAGCCGCTTTACTACCCACTCAGCCGCAGCGGTCGGTGTGGGCATCCGCAGGTCCGCAGCCATATCCGAGATCGTAAAATCAATCTCATGGCCCACCGCCGAAATTACCGGAATTGAAGATGCCGAAATCGCCCGAGCTACAACTTCCTCGTTAAAAGCCCACAGATCTTCTATGCTCCCGCCCCCTCGCCCTATTATCACAACATCCCACTCATAGCGCCAGGTGAGCTTGTTCGCCGAAACTATAGCTTCGGCAATCTCAAGCCGGGCTTCGGGTCCCTGCACCGCGACCGGGAAAAGCGTGACCGAAACCGGATAAGGGCTTCTTTGCAATACCTTGAGAATGTCCCTGATTGCAGCGCCGCTCTTTGAAGTAATAAGGCAGATATTGCGAGGGCAAAGCGGGAGGACTTTTTTCCGGGCCGCATCGAACAGGCCCTCGGCCTCGAGCTTTCTCTTCAGTGCTTCGAAGGCGAGCTGCAGCCGGCCGGCCCCCATCGGCTCCATCACCTCCACGATCAACTGGTATTCGCCTTTGGGTTCGTAGACGCTAAGGCGCGCCTGGCAAATGACCTGCATTCCGGATTCCGGAAGAAACCTTAAGAAACGGTTCTGTGCCCGGAAAAAAACCGCATTGATCTGGCTCTGAGCATCCTTTAGAGTAAAATAAAAATGTCCCGAAGCCGGGACCCGAAAATTCGAAATCTCACCTTTTACCCAGACAAACGGGAACTTCTGCTCAAGCAGCGCCTTTACTTGCTGGTTGAGCTTGCTGACGGTAAGAATCCCGCTTTCCTCTCCAATGTTCAACTGGAGCATTTTCCCGCCTACCTGAATAACTTCGGGTCCATTGCGTCCCGAAGTCCTTCACCGACCAGGTTGTAGGCCGTGATGCTGATGAATATCGCAAATCCGGGGAATACGGTCAGCCACCATGCAAATTCAATATAATCGCGGCTTTGTGAAAGTATGTCTCCCCAACTCGGAGTTGGAGGAGGAACCCCGAACCCAAGAAAGCTCAAACTCGATTCGGTAAGGATGGCGCCGGCAATTCCAAATACCGCCGAAACCAGCACCGGGGCCATGGCATTCGGAAGCATGTGAAGAAAAATTATACGCTTGTCAGAGGCGCCAAGGGCCCTCAGAGCCATTATGAAGTCGAGCTGCTTGAGCTTCAGGAATTCGGCGCGAACGAACCGCGCCGCTCCCGTCCAGCCCGTCAAACCGATTACCACCATGATGTTGAATATGTTGGGAGACAGGATAGCAACTACAGCTATGATCAGGAAAAACGTCGGGATCGTGAGCATGATCTCTATGGCGCGGCTGATCACTATATCGGTCCATCCCCCGAAGTAACCCGCAAGCGCTCCCAGCAGTATCCCTATCGCCATGGCTATCCCCACCGCAACAAAACCCACTGAAAGCGAAACCTGCGCACCCCAAATCATTCTGCTAAGCACGTCGCGGCCGCTGTCATCTGTCCCGAACCAGTGCTTGGCATCAGGGGGCGAAAGATACTCGAGCAGGTTATATTCGGTCGATGAGTATTTTACCAAGGGCCATATGGCTATCGCATTTTCCTTTCCGGTAACGTGCTGGTAGATAAAGGGATTTTCCTTCTTGAGATCTTTAAATACAAATGAACCGATCTTCTCGGCGCCGGAAAAGACAGGAAAGTTCAAACTGCCCTGGTGATAAAAGATTATGGGTTTGTCGTTTGCCAGCAAAAACGCAAAAATAGCGACGAAAAAAAGAAATATGGTTACCCACAGTCCGAATACGGCCGGCTTTCTCTTTTTGAAATGATAGCCGACCATCCTCCAGTATGTGTTGGGGACTTCGCCTTTCACCCCTGATTGTGTCTCCTGGATTTCAAAATCCGTAGTTTTTGCCGGATCGCTCATTTTTCAACCCGCTTTAAAAAAATTATTCCAATTTGATCCGAGGATCGAGGGCGGCATACAGGATGTCGGAAATCAACAGCCCTATCAGCGTGAGAAACGCCGAGATCACGGTAATCGCCATTATAACCGGATAGTCCCTGCTCAAGAGCGCTTCGAACCCAAGCAGACCCATTCCGGGGACCGAGAAGATACTTTCAATGATTACACTTCCGCCGAACATAGAGGGTAAAAGGAAGGCCAGAAGCGTTATAAGCGGAAGCAGAGCGTTGCGGAACGCATGTTTGAAAATCACCACACGTTCGCTCAGCCCTTTTGCCCTGGCCGTTCTAACGTAGTCTTCCCTGACGACCTCAAGCATGCCCGCCCTCGTCAGTCTTGAAAGGTAAGCCAGCCCGCCGTAGGTTAGACAGGTAACCGGAAGCACCAAATGCCACATCCTGTCGAGCAGCCAGGGGAGCAGCCCCATTGTTTCGTTTCCCACGGAAGAGATGCCGTAAACAGGGAAAATATCCCAGAAATCCCCTCCACCCAGGAACATGATGAGCAGCACCGCCACCCAGAAACTCGGAAGAGAATAGAGGATGAAAAATACCGCAGTTAAAGATTTGTCCGCAAGGGACCCCGAATGAGTCGACGAATAAATGCCGCACGGTATTGCGATCAGATAGACCAGAAAAATCGATATTACATTTAGTTGAATGGTTATCGGCAGCCGTTCGGCAATTTTGTCCCACACCTTTCTGTGGTCCTTGAACGAATTCCCGAAATTGAGGGTAAAGATGCGCTTTACCCACGTGTAGTATTGGACGTACAGGGGCTTGTCCAATCCGTAGAGCTCTTTTGTCTGTTGGATTATCTGCTCGGAAAAAGCCTTCTCGCCCAGGGACTCCCCCCCTTTGCCCATCTGCAGTTTCATCATGGCGGGATTTCCGGGCGCCAGATGGATAAGGACAAAAGAGATAAATGTTATTCCCAGAAGGGTCGGAATGAGCTGGAGCAGCCTTTTGATCAGGTAGGCTTTCATTTAGGATATGCATCCTTGTCTATTATTCTTTTCGAAGCGAAGATTGCCGACCTGCAAGGTCTTGCAAACGCAAGGTGCCATCTGAATCGAACCAATCCTCGATCAGCCGATAGGAAATCGAAATAGGCGTCGGGAGCTTTACAGCGCCTTTTTCAATGGCTTCAATCAGCTCCCGGCGTCCAAACCAGTTCGCCTCTTCGAGTTCTTCATCTCCGAGGCTTATCAGCTCATTTTCGGCCTCCGCCGTAAATCCAAGCATAAGCGAGCACGGAAACGGCCACGGCTGGGAAGAATGATACCGGATGTTTCGAACCCTTAGACCCACTTCCTCGAAAACCTCGCGCGAGACGGCCCCTTCGGCGCTCTCGCCAGGCTCTACGAACCCCGCCAAAACGGAATGCATACGCTCAGGCCAAATATGCTGCCTCCCAAGCAGGCATCTTTCACCCCGTTTTATCAAAACGATTATGGTCGGGTCGGTACGCGGGAAGTGAAAAGCGCCGCACTCCGGATTCACGCACGCGAGGAAGTGCCCGCCATCCCTGGTTTCGTTTCGGCTTCCGCAGACGCCGCAAAAATGATTGCGCTTGTGCCAATATATAAGCGTCTTGGCATAGGCGAGGAGCGCTCCCTCATCCTGCGAAAGCAAGGGCGCAACGGCCCGAAGGTCACGAAATCGCCCCCTGTGCTCCAATGCGGCGGCGGTCTTTTCATCCAGGTCTACGGCAAAGTAAGCATTGCCCTTCTCCTCACCAAGAAAAAAAGCCGCATCTCCTTCCACATGGTCCCTTAACTGCTCCCAATTCAGATAAACAGGCCCGGCGACATCTCCATTGTCAACCAGTATCTTCGATTCAAGCACGGGAACGAAGAGTGACCCCGGGGCGCGCATCCGCATAGCAAGCCAGTCCGGCTCTTTGCGGCGATGATGCGCACGCTCGAAGGCCTCCGACACAAACATGTTCTTCATCGATTTTTCGAAGTTATCCATCACTGCACCATCGAGTCTTTGTATTTCTGGGCCTCTTTGGGCACCCACCAGTATAGCGGCGAAGAAAGCCCCATGGGGTAAACCCTGACATTTTTGAACCTCTTCGAGATGGCCACGAGCGCTTCGTCGGTAAAAAGAAACGTGTAGGGCTGCTCCTCGTGGATTATTTCCTGGATCCGATAATACATCTCACGCCTTTTTTCGGGATCGAATTCCTTGCGCGCATCTTCCATCAATTTGTCCGCCTCAGCATTCTCGAACCCCACAAAATTCGAGCCTTTTTTTACAGCCTGGGAGGAATGCCAAATCTGGTAGGGATCGCTCTCCCATCCGAGCATCCAACGCAACGTACAGGCGTCAAAATCATGCTCCTCGATCCTTTGAATGAAAACCGCAAACTCAAACTTTCGTATGGACATCGTGATGCCGACCTGTTTCAGATTCTCCTGGAGCATTGTTGCAAGCTGTTCAGGAAACTTTTGGCCCGCGGCAATCAGGAATTCGAATTCGAACGGTTTTCCATCTTTTTGCAGGACATCCCCGCCCGGAGGATAATCCCATCCGGCTGATTTGAGAAGCGCCAGGGCGGCCTTCGGATCATATGGATACGGTTTGATCTCTTTATCGTAATTGGGGCTGTTTACATAAAAAGGTGTGTCAATGATGGTTGCAAGCCCAAAGAGGATTTTCTTAAGAATGGTTTCCCGGTCAATAAGCATCGTCATTGCCAGCCGAACTCTTTTGTCCGAGAAAATCGGCCGCCTGGAGTTCCACCCTATATATCTATATATAGGCTCGTAGTAGGCAAATTTTTTAAAATTTTCGTCGAATCGTTTTGTCTCTGTCTGCCTCACCCATTGAATCTGATTCAGATTCATATCGTCAAGCCCGCCCTGCTTCAGCACCTGGAGGGCGACGGTCGGACTCGTGATAATTTTGTAAACGATCCTGTCAATTGCCGGTTTTTCATCCCAGTAATCTTCATTGCGAACCAAAACTATCTCTTTTCCCGTCTCCCAGTGCAGCATCTTGTAAGGACCGGTGCCGACCGGATTACGCCCGATCGGGTGCTGATTGAAATCCTCCCCATCCTTGAAAAGATGTGCGGGGACAATATTAATGGTTCCACAGACCTCAAGCGCCCTGAAATAAGGTAACCTGTAATAAAAGCGGACCGTATAGTCGTCTGGCGCCTCGACTTTTTCAATGTCCTGGTAATAATTGCGCAAGGGGCCGGAATCAACCTTGGGATCCCGTATCCGGTCGAATGAAAAAAGGATATCTTTTGCAGTGAACGGATACCCGTCACTCCACTTTATATTCTTCTTGAGGTGGAAAATATACTTTAGATGGTCAGGCGAAATTTCCCATTTCTCGGCGAGAACGGGGACGATTTGGAGGGACTTTTCGTCTCTTTTGAGAAGCGATTCGTAGATGTAGCCGTTGACGTCTCCCGCATAGGCGTCGGTCGCCGTGATAGGATTCAAGGTTGAAGGTTCTGCACTGAGTTGCGTGACCCTCCAGTCGCCAAATACCCTCTCCTTTGGTTGTCTCAACAACTCCTCGGATGCCGCTACAGGAGACGCCAGGCAATAAAGGACCGCGACAAGGCCCAAAAGATTAACCACAAGCGATTTGAGCGCCTTCAAATTCATCAGGAAACTTTTCCTCGCAACGTTCACTTTTAAGATCCAGCGGCCTCAAACCATCTTCTATACCCAAAATTCGCACTGTTAGCAATGGCGGCATGAATATGCCACGGAAAATTGAGGGGATTGAGGGGAATGAGCGAATGAGGGATTGAGGGAATTCCTGAGTTGGTAGCGCCGCCTTCCATGGCGGCGTTCCGGGTTCATCCCCACGCCTGTTGGGAATATCAACCAGCAACCCGCCAACCCGGAACCCCGAGACGGCTGCTACAACGTTTTCACGTCAATACTTCGAATGAATTCCTTGATGTTTTTCATCAACAGATCGAGCACTTCATCCTGTTTGTTCTGAACAGCTTCTTCCAATTCCATGGCCCTTGCCGGCGTTTTGGTCTGTTCGACCGCAAATGAATCAACCGGCTTCTCCGGGACCTCGACGTTCACCTCGCCAGTCCTTGCCCCCTGGTCATCCATGATTTTTTCGATATCGTTCATAATGTTATGCTCCTAAAACCGGCTCAGGCATCCGAACGGTTAACTTGATTACGAAAAATGATAATCATCTTTAGTTGCCATGTAAAGCATAATTAGCGCGTATCTATTTGAATCTTTTGCTAATTTTTCTGTGAATCCTATCCTGGTTTAACTTTTTAGCCAGGCAAAAAAATTGTATTCTATCGTACCTGCTCAATCAGAAATCGGTCCGATTTCATTTTCTCTTAACTGGAGTTTTTTTGATCGCCCGCTTCAGGCAGAGATGATTGACTCGGCCTCAAGATATAGTTAATCTTGCAAAACCCGTTTGGCGGTATCAGTTTTTGATGTTATACCTAGTTCAAGAGCGGGCGGGGATAAACCCCGCCCCTACAGAACCATCACGCGATTCTTTTGCAGAGGTGGGCTTTAAGCCCTCCTGAGGCACACGATTTGAACGCAACTCCTTATTAGAAGGGCCTTTCGCCTCAAACCACAATGGAGTGGACACCTTATGTTTCACAAAAATAGAAGCTACCGTCACGAAGAGCGCATCCGCTCACGAAGCGGTTTCACCCTGATAGAGTTGCTGGTGGTCATGGTTATCATCAGCCTGCTTGCCGCTTTCGTTGGGACTGACTTTTTCAAGCATATCGGCACTTCAAAGCAGAAGGCC
>OMOE01000130.1:0-5636 GCA_900290365.1 Syntrophobacter sp. SbD1
AACGTCATCCACAATCAGGATGGATTCACCGTTGCCAATGTATTCAGCAGCGGATATGGAAACCTGCTCGCTGGATATTTCTTCTCTTGTCACAGGAAAATAAAGGGTGAAAATGGTTCCTTTGCCTTCTTGACTTTCCACGTTGATATATCCCGAATGATCCTTGACCGTACCCCAAATCACAGCCAATCCCAGACCTGTACCGCTGCTGCGACCCATGACTTTTTTCGTATAGAAAGGCTCGAATATGCGCTTCAGATCGCCGGCTGGTATCCCTTCACCCGTGTCCGATACGGACAAAACGACATAGTCCCCCTCCCGGACCTCATCGTATCCGGAAACGGGTTTATCCAGATACTGATTCCCGGTTTTAATGGTGATTGCGCCGCCCAGAGGCATGGCTTCGGCGGCATTGCTCACCAGGTTCATCAGCGATTTGCCGAGATGAACGGCGGAACCCGATATATTAAGAGAGTGAGCCTCCAGATGGGCCTTGAGCCGGATGTTGGGATGACAGGAAAAGATCCCGGCGAACTCGGGGGAGTTCTGGCATTCAAGAATAATGTTATTCAAGTTCAACACTTTTCTGTTGGAGACCCCCCTTCTCGCCAGGGTCAGAAGATCCTGAACAATGGCGGCTGCCCTCTGTCCGCCCTTCAGGATCTCAACGGCTCTTGATCTTGCCGAANNAATACCCAGAACATTGTTGAGATCATGGGCCACTCCACCAGCCAAAGTTCCCAGGGCCTCCATTTTCTCGGCCCGCTGCAAACGATCTTCCAGCCTGTTTCGCTCTTCCTCGGCCCGCTTACGCTCGGTGATGTCGGTATGGGTGCCTACCATCCTGAAGGCCCGTCCGTTCCTGTCGCGGCCAACCGCCTTCCCCCGTCCCAGAATCCAGCGCCATTCCCCGTTCTTCGCCTGCATGCGAAACTCGACCTCGAAGTCGAATCCAGCGCCATTCCCCGTTCTTCGCCTGCATGCGAAACTCGACCTCGAAGTCATCACGGCCATTGTCGATGCAGTCCATATTTGCCTTGAGCGCTGCATCTTTGTCCTCGGGGTGGATGCGATCCGACCAGGAACTGGAGTGCGCGGCGATCTCACCGAACGCGTATCCAAGCATAGCCGCATAGCCCGGACTGTAGTAGACCTTGCCGGTGTTCAGATCCCAGTCCCAAAGTCCGTCCTTGCTGGCTTCCATGGCCAGGGCGAAACGCTTCTCGCTCTCCCGCAGAGCCATTTCCGCCCGGTTGCGTGCCGTTATATCGCGGCTTATCGAAAGGATAACGTCGTCCCTGTCGATGTGTAATATACGAGCGGACACAAGCCCGATTATGATCCTGCCGTCTTTCCCACGAAATCTGGCTTCCATATTTTCGACAAAACCTTCGCGCTCCAGAGCGGCTACCAGGCGTTCTCTATCTTTAAGATTGTCCCAAATATTGAGTTCAACGGAAGTTTTTCCGATAGCATCCTCGCGTGCATAGCCTGTTATCTTTGTAAAACCCTCGTTGATATCCAGACACATACCGTCGTGAACACGATTGAGAATGATTGAATCGGGGCTGGTCAAAAAAGCCAGCCGAAACTTTACCTCACTTTCTCTAAGCGTTTCCTGCGCAATCTTGCGCTCGGCAATTTCCATGCAAAGGCTGTCATTTACCTTCCGCACCTCTTCGAGAAGCTCCAGGTTTTTGAATTTTAAAGCAACAGCAGAGGTGATGGACCTATGGTGTTTGGATGAATAGCTCAGAACAGTTAACAGGTAAAGGAAACTCAGAAGGCATATGGTATATCCAAATTCTCCACCTTCCATAGCTGATCGGATCATGTAAAACAGGACTACCGGTCCAAACCATGCCATGGAGGCAAATCTTATGGGCGAATGAGATATCGTTATCGTTGCGGCAATACTGCCCATTACAAGAACGAAGAGGGATATCAGCTCGGGATTGCCGGCCGGGAAGATGATAGCAGCGGAGAGTCCCCAAATTGACCCCGCAATCAGGGCCAGGATCAAGTAAGCATTTTTCCAGGGTCCCTTGGCAAATGAATCCTCCCGGACTTTGCTAAACCTGTGGTAAAGCAGGATCTCGCTGAGGACAGTCAACAGCACCAGCGTAAGCCATCCGAAAATGTTTACATAAGGGACGATATCACGTACCGCATAACAAAGAATGAGAGCAACGGTTAAAGATGCCCCTTGCGCCGTCGGAAGCTGCTCCATTGCGAGGCGGATTTGTTCCCTCAGGATACCGTTCCCTACATCATTGTTCGTCTCGATTTCGACATTCGTCTTACAACGCTCGTCCGGCCTCTCAGCACCCCGCAACATGATTTCCTCCAAACAGTTTGCAAAGCAGGTCCCATAGATCACACGTTACACAGATCCGAAATAACAAGAGAAATGGCGATCTGATCAGTTTAAACGACTGATAGCACATCTTTTCGTAATTCGTAATCTCTAATTGCCCTCCCCATCACCGTTTTACCAGTTGTGATAAAAAGTACTTGACTTTTAGCCTGTTCTGGCATTTTCTGGGCCGGTTAAGCAGGAGTGCAATTTGGGCGCAATCAAATTACCCCGTTGCGCTCCCCGGGCGGACCCTCACTACGTTTCGGGTCTCCCGCTACACCCGGATGCACGCGGGTGATACTTCAAGTCCGCGCCCGATCTTTTGTGAGGGCGGACCAACCAAATAATTTATTTCACAACAGCTATTCAGGAGTTCAAAGAAGATGATGGCGGATCAAACTATCGCTCGAGCGCAACCTGTTAGAACCGAGGCATATCTGGATCTTTTCCAAATGCTCACCGGGGTCGGGCTGGTGGCTTTCATGTGGTCCCATATGATCCTTGTAGCCAGTGTTAACCTGGACCTCGGAGGGGGCAGGGTCATGAACCTGATTGCCCGTTTCTTCGAAGCCACTTATATGGCTCAAGTCGGCGGCCCGGTGATTGCCTTTACTATGCTGGTTCATTTTGTGCTCGCAGCCCGAAAGCTTCCCTTCCGGGCCCGTGAACAGAAGGCCATGTGGAAACATAGCGTCAATTTCAACCACACCGATACCTGGCTGTGGATAATCCAGGCGGTCACAGCTTTCATAATCCTGATCATGGGATCCATCCACATGTGGACGGTGTTGACCAATTTGCCGATAACCGCGGCAAAGAGCGCCGCCAGGGTTCAAGGCGGCTGGTGGCTTGGTTTTTACCTCGTTTTGCTCCCGATGATAGAGCTTCACGTAGGGATCGGGATCTACAGAATCGGCGTAAAATGGGGATTTATCAAGCGGTCTAACCGGCAGGCGCTGCATGGCTTGGAGAACAGGCTCACCCTCATTATGATCGCAATAGGGCTTGTCACTCTGTTCACCTTCCTGGTTTTAGTAAAAGCATAAGCGTAAGGAGCTGAAATTGGATATTTTCTACACTGATCTCTTGTGCGTCGGAGCCGGCCTGGCAGGCGAACGGGTGGCTGTAGCTGCGGCCTCAGGGGGATTTGAGACCATCTGCCTCAGCATAGTGCCGCCGAGGCGTTCTCATTCTTCGGCCGCCCAGGGCGGCATGCAGGCTTCTCTGGCTAACTGCTGCAAGGGTGAAGGCGACTGCCCGGACGTCCATTTTGCCGATACCGTTAAAGGTTCCGACTGGGGATGCGATCAGGAAGTTGCACGCCTTTTTGCGGAAACCGCGCCAATTGCAGTTCGTGAAATGGCTTTTTGGGGTATTCCATGGAACCGGGTCGTTCCCGGAAAAGGCATATACTATAAGGCCGGAAAACAATACGAAAAAACAGAGCCGGCCGAAAAAGAGGGCACAATCGCAGCACGGGACTTCGGCGGGACGGCCAAATGGCGTACCTGTTACACCTCTGACGGGACCGGCCATACCCTGCTTTTTACGATGGACAATGAAGTCGTCCGCCTGGGCGTGAGCGTCCACGACAGGGTCGAGGCGCTGGCCCTTATTCATGACGGCTCGACCTGCATGGGCGTTGTGGCCCGATGCCTGAAAACAGGCAAACTGAGGGCATACCTGGCCAAGGTCACTTTGATTGCCACAGGCGGCTACGGCAAGCTCTACCGCGAAAGCACAAACGCTATAATCAACTGGGGAGACGGCGCCGTAGTATCGCTTGACACCGGACTTGTGCCTATAGGCAACCCGGAAGCGGTTCAGTTCCACCCAACTGGAATAGTGCCCACCAATATCCTGGTGACCGAAGGCTGCCGGGGTGACGGAGGGACCCTCAAAGACGTAAATGAAGAAAGGTTCATGGACATTTACGAGCCGGGCAAGCAGGAACTTGCATCGCGGGATGTGGTTTCGCGCTGGATGACTCATCATATCCGGATCGGAAAAGGGGTGCCCAGCGCATACGGTCCCCACCTGTGGCTGGACATCCGCCATTTGGGCGCACATCACATCAAGACAAAGCTCCGCGAAGTGGACGAAATCTGCAACGAATTTCTGGATCGGGACCCGATTACCCAACTGATTCCTGTTAGGCCATGCCAGCATTACAGCATGGGCGGGGTTCGCACCAATAAAGACGGCGCCGTTTACGGCTTAAAGGGCCTTTATTCGGCAGGCGAGGCTGCGTGCTGGGATATGCACGGGTTCAACCGCCTTGGTGGAAACTCACTGGCCGAGACCATTGTGGCCGGGAGGATCGTGGGTGAAAAGATAGTTGAANNGCCAGGTTGATTTCAAAACCGCCGTTATTGAGGACTCAGTCAAAAAACAGCAGCAAAGGATAGACGAGCTGGTTGGCGGGGGCGGAAGTGAAAACGCCTACGAGCTGCGTGCCGCAATGGGCGAGGCGCTTATGGATGGGGTAGGTATTTTCCGAAAGCACGAGGATCTTCAGGCTGCCGTAGACAAGCTGCAGGCGATCTACGATCGCTCGAAGAAGATCGGACTTCGTTCCACGTCGGTGCTCGGCGCCAACCCGGAACTGGGGGTCGCCTTGAGGGTGCCCGGCATGGTCCGGCTCTCATTGTGCATCGCCTACGCGGCGTTAATGCGGACCGAGAGCCGTGGGGCGCACGCGCGTGAAGATTATCCGGAGCGCAATGACAAAGACTGGTTGAAGCGTACTCTTGCCTATTGGAAGAATGAAAAAGACACGCTCCCCACCCTGGAATATGAAAAACCTTCAAAGGTCTGGGAAATTCCGCCTGGTGATAGAGGCTACGGTTCCACGAATATAATCTGTACGGAAGATCCTGAGATATGTATTGCAAAGCCGGAAACGAATTAATTGTCAGTTGTCAGTTTTTGTTTGCTCAAAACTAAAAACTGAAAACTCAAAACTCTTCTGTTCGTGAGGTATTTTGATGGGAAGGACCCTAAAGTTCAATATCTTCAGATTTAACCCGGAGGACCAGGCTTCTGTTCCGCACATGGATGCGTATTATCTCGAGGAAACCGAGGCCATGACCCTTTTTATCGCTCTTAACCGCATCAGGGAAGAACAAGACCCAACTCTCATGTTCGATTTCATGTGCAGGGCCGGAATCTGCGGCTCATGCGCCATGATGATAAACGGGCGTCCCGACCTGGCGTGCCATACCAAGACCAAAAACCTGCCGAGCGAGATTACCCTCATGCCCATGCCTGTATTCAA
>OMOE01000130.1:5642-15283 GCA_900290365.1 Syntrophobacter sp. SbD1
ATTACCCTCATGCCCATGCCTGTATTCAAGCTGATCGGGGACCTCTCGGTCGATACCGGCACATGGTTTCGCTCAATGAACGAGAAGGTGCAGTCCTGGATCCATACCGATAAGGTATTCAGGGTGGAAGAGGATGAAGAGCGGATGGACAACGCTCTTGCCGAGGAGATTTACGAACTTGAACGCTGTATCGAGTGCGGCTGCTGTGTTGCAGCCTGCGGAAAAGCGAACATGGCGCCTGAGGGCTTCATGGGGGCCACCGCCTTCAACCGTATAGCCCGGTTCATGATGGACCCGCGCGACCAAAGAAGCACCGATGAGTATTTCGAGGTGGTTGGAAACGATGAGGGAATTTTCGGCTGTCTTGGACTTCTGGGCTGCGAGGACACCTGTCCGAAAAAGATCCCGCTACAGGATCAGCTCGGCATCCTGCGTCGCAAGATGGGCTTTTCCCAAGTTAAGCATCTTTTCAAGACGCTCATCCCGGGGGGCCACAGCCATGTCGGGACGAAAAGTATGTAGATAAGGAAACTTTTTGGTCACGAAGAACGCGAAGGCGGCACGAAAAGCATGAAGAAATTGCAAAATAAATCATAATCAATTTCGAAGTTTTTCCCTTCGCGTCCCTTCGTGTATCCTTCGCGTTCTTCGTGACCTTTTTGGTTCCTGCTCGTCCGGGTTAGGTTTTAAAACCTTCAGTCTATCTGCCTTCAGCCTGATAACCTTATGCTACACCGCCCTATCTCGCCGGAAGCGCACCGAGTATTGCCGATACTTGATCATCTATTATGCGCGGTGCGTCATAGGGCGGAACATGCGCCATGTCTACCACCACACTTTTGGCGGAGGTGCCGCCATCGCGGAAACTTTGAGTCCGAATATCGATCCTGACCATCGGAGTGTCCGCCGGGGCTGCCAGGCCAAGGAACCCGCCGCCGGCCGCACCGGCAATAGTCCCGGTGACTGGAGCGCCTGCCGCCGCACCAAGGAGCGCACCTGTTGCAGCTCCGAGAATTGCCCCGCCTAAAGCCTGCGCGCCCCTTACGTCAGGGTTGTCCCTTGCTTCGGTAATGACAGAAATATCAAGGGAAAAATCAGCTTGACTTTGCCTTTTCACCTGATCGTATCCCTTCTCGTAAAGGACGCGACGAGACTGAGGAAAACGAATTCCTAAAGAGGTCTGATTTTGGACGTGCATTACATAGAAGCGATCCTGCGGACCGACTGTCAGCATATTCGATTCATCTGCGGCAGGGGCCGGGACGGACACCGCTGGAGGAGGGGGTTGAGCCGAGTAGTAAGGGCCGTAAGGCGTCGCACAACCTCCAAGCAGAACCGCAGCAGATCCGATCGCGATAATCTTTGATGTCCATTCCCATCTCTTCATGTGTTACTCCTCGTTGGAATCAATATTTGCATATTATGACGCCGAAACCGGTCCTGGAGTTTACATCGAATTCAAATTAATTCGCGCAAACAAAAATGACCGGTTTGGATTGACACTCTAAAAACTGTTTCAACATCGCCCATACTTATCATCCAGCCGGCAGATGTCGTCTTCCGCCAAATAGCTGCCGGATTGCACTTCGATGAGTTCAAGGGGTATTTTGCCGGGATTTTCCAGTCGATGTTCAGTGCCCCAGGGTATGTATGTGCTTTGATCTTCATTCAACAGGAAAACCTCATCTCCTTTGGTTATGCGGGCAGTCCCCCTTACCACGATCCAGTGTTCGGCCCTGTGGTAATGCATTTGAAGAGAAAGACAGGCGCCGGGATTAACGGTTATACGCTTAACCTTGAAGCGCGGACCGGTATCGATGGATTCGTAGGACCCCCACGGACGATAGGTTCGTGAATGAGAAGTCGCCTCCTCTCTCATCTGCTTCTTGAGCCTGCTGACAAGCAGCTTGACGTCCTGGGAACGTTCGATCGATGAAACCAGCACGGCGTCCTTGGTTTCGATAATGATGTGGTTTTGGACTCCGAGGGCCGCAACGAGCCTGTTTTCCGAATGAATATAGCAGTTGTGGACGTCTTCCAATAAAACATCCCCGGTGACGGCGTTGCAGTTTTCATCTTTTTCGCACACTTCATGAAGGGATAACCAGCTTCCAACATCGCTCCAGCCAACTTCCAGAGGGATTACGACCGCCCGAGGGGTCTTTTCCATAACCGCATAGTCTATGGAGATATTTGGACAGGAGGCAAAGGCGCTGTCTTCGAGTCGAGTGAAATCAAGGTCCCGCCTGCCGTTTTCATATGACTTGCGGCATGCCGCGAGGATTTCGGGTGAAAGGCGGCCAAGCTCATCGAGGAAAACAGATGCCCGGAACATGAACATGCCGCTGTTCCAGAAGTATTCTTTGGAGTCTACGTATGAGCATGCCTTTTCATAATCAGGCTTTTCAAAAAATTCGCAGACCAGGCAGGCGCCTCCATCTTGGTGGCCAGGAACATTTTCTCCTTTGCGGATGTATCCGTAACCGGTTTCCGGTCTATCCGGAACGATTCCGAAAGTTATTATTTTGCCTTCTGAAGTGAGTTGGCTTCCTTTCTGAACAGCCGATGCAAAAAGCTCATCTTCCCGGATGAGGTGGTCTGCCGGAAGTACGAGCACGTCGGGATCTTCGCCGTTTTTCATGGCGGCCAGCACGCCCACGGTTATTGCCGGGCAGGTGTTTCGGCCTTCAGGCTCAAGAATGATATCCGAATAACTTACGTTGAGCGCCTGCATCTGGGCTGCGGCCAGGAAACGGTGGCTTTCGTTGCAAACAATTACGGGAGGACGGGTCCCTGCGATTTTCGACAGGCGCGTAAGAGTTTTCTGGAATAGTGAGTGTTCTCCTCCCATAAACGGCATCAACTGTTTTGGCAGATGCTCTCTTGAAAGAGGCCATAACCTGGATCCCACTCCCCCCGATAGTATTACCGGCACAATCATTTGCGTCTCGCCTGTTGTTTGAGATATAGATAAAATTTGCGCATTCCGCTTATGTAGCGCAGAAAACCAGCACCACATAAGATAATATAGCTTTGATGAAAAAATTTTTCTATCTTAGAATGCTGGATCGCCTTGAGCGGTGGGGCACGCCCCACAAAGAAGGCGGCTCGCAATAGCCCACCGGAAATGATAGACAGGTGAAATTGAAGATTTGTGCAATTAATCTGGAAACTGACGGAATAAGTTATGGTAAAAAATCTGGCGGTTATGACAAGCGGAGGCGATTCTCCAGGGATGAATGCAGCGGTGCGCGCTGTGGTGCGCCGCGCCCTGGACAGGGGGATCGGGGTATATGGAATATACTACGGTTACGAGGGCCTCTTTCAGGGCTCAGACCGGATAAGACGTCTTAACTGGCAGGATGTGGACAACGTTATCCAGCATGGGGGGACTTTTCTTGGCACGGCCCGCTCTGAGCACTTCAAAACAGTGGAAGGCAGGCGGAGAGCGGTAGAAAACATACTGGACCTTGGTATAGAGGCCCTGGTGGTGATCGGAGGCGATGGTTCTCTTATGGGTGCGCATGTGCTCTCCACCGAATGGCCCGAACATGTCGAAAGCGTAGTGGCAGCCCATCCCGGCCAATACCCTCCGGCTTGCGAAATTCCCATGCTCCAGGTGGTTGGGCTCCCCGGCTCCATAGATAACGACCTCAGCGGCACCGATATGGCTATAGGGGTTGATTCGGCTTTAAATCACATCGTGCGCGCCATAGACGATCTCTCATCAACGGCAGCTTCCCACCAGCGCACATTCGTCATCGAAACAATGGGGCGAAACTGCGGCTATCTTGCTCTTGCCGGCACTTTGGCGACCGGCGCTTCCTGGATGCTCATTCCCGAAGAAGGACTGGAACTGCGCTGGCATCAGAGGATGGTCGAGACTATCGATAAGGCCGGCAAAATGGGAAGGCCTCACCGGATGGTGCTGGTTGCCGAAGGCGCAAGGCGTCCTGACGGCCTGGTTATAGAATCCAACGAGGTGCGAAAAATACTGGCGGAAAGGCTCGGGGCGGAGGTGCGGCTCACCGTGCTTGGACACGTACAGCGCGGAGGACCTCCAACCGCTTTCGACCGGATTCTTTCGACCAGACTCGGTGTTGCGGCTGTTGACTTGCTTTTGGACGAGCCCGATGTCATACACAGGCACATGGTCGGAATCAGAACTAACAGGGTTGTTGCTACCCCTCTTATCGAAGTGGTCGAAAAGAGCCGGGAAGTTCATAGAGAAATTGAAAACGGCAATTTCAAAAAAGCGGTTGAGCTTCGGGGAAAATCCTTCCAAAGCATGCTCGACCTGGTGAACACCTTGACGGGGATAGGTCCCGGACAGGAATCCGGGGAACAGGGCAAGGTGGTCATCATGACGGGAGGGGCAGACTCGCCGGGTATGAACGCCGCTCTCAGTATCGCGGCCAGGTACCTTTTCAATCAGGGCGTCCAGGTAATCGGGTCAAGGGACGAATTCTACGGCATGATTCATGGAGACTTCATCGATCTGGACTGGAACGAACTGATCGGCTGGGTAGGCCATCCCAGCTCCAATATTGGCACCGCCCGCTCATTCGTGAACGAGGAGGACTTCGGCCGCATCGCGGAAAATATCAGAAAATCCAATATAAAGGGAATCCTTGCCATCGGAGGGTGGGGCACATACCTGCATATTCAGCGGCTTATGGAAAAGCGGGACAGTTTTCCCGAGTTTAATATCCCCATCATGCTGATTCCGGCGACCATCGACAACAATCTGCCCTGTACAGACTTTTGCATCGGCTCGGATACTGCGCTAAACAACATTGTCGAAGCCGTCGATAAGATTCGCCACACCGCAGGCGCCACAAGGCGGGCGTTCATAGTGGAAACGATGGGAAAGGAATGCGGATTTCTCGCGTTCATGGGCGCTTTGGCCACGGGCGCCGAGAAGGCTTACCTGCCTGAAAAAGGCATGAGCCTTGCCGAATTGAACAAGGATGTAGTTGAGCTAAGAGACGGCTTCGAGTGCGGGAAGCGCATGGTTATATACATGCACAATGAAAATGCTTCGCGTCATTACACTACCGATTTTCTCCGGAGGCTGCTCGAAGAGGAAAGCAAGGATGAATTCGAGGTGCGAAGCGTAGTCCTGGGGCATGTCCAAAGAGGCGGTTTTCCGACCGCGTTCGACAGAATAATTGCATGCAGGCTGGCGGCAGAAGCCGCACGTACACTTTTGAGATCGATGAAAGATATCTCCAGCGAGGTCCTGGTATTTGGTTTGAGCGAGGGCGCGATCAAATCATGCCCCCTGTCCGAGGCAATGGAGAAAATGGATTGTCTGCATGAAAGGCCCAAAGTTCAGTGGTTCCTGGACCTCTATCCCATGGCCCACTCCCTGGCCAAGAGTGGACCATTGTAATGCAAGTGGCCAGTGCACGACTTCCCACAGGTCTATCTAACTCAGTGTGGAAGCGAGAATGTTAAATCCAAGCTATCCGTTACCAACTTTGTCGCATGGACTGGGAAATTACTCGGAGTCCCGACGGCGAAAATTTATGAAAAGAGATGCTCAGCGTGTGGGCATGAGTTTCAGGTATTTCTAAAATAAGATGTACCCGCTCGTTTATGCTGAGGTATCGAAGCAGACGGCAACAACGAAGGTCTCGTATTCGATACCTCTGAATGGCGCCAGGCTCAGTTTTGCTGATCCGGCGGCTTCAAAAGCTCAACCATGCCACGCTTTGCAGAAAAGCGCCAGTGCTTGCCAACCTTTTCAATTGGAATAGGAAAAGGCCGGTCTTCATTCCCTGTTTCGAGAATCGCCTCCCTGCTGCTGACCCTTATTATCCGGTTCTTTTCCCGATAAGCCTGGACAAAACTCTCGCGAGCGGCTCTTTCGTCAACTTGGTTGCCCGAGAAGATGGGCTTTTTCCCACCAGGTCCGAGGATGGCCGACAGCCTCTTCTCGTCATTCGCACTCAGGGCCGCGACCAGGGCCGCCACCGCACCTTCAGGGGACCTGTAGGTGTTCTGGTTTCTTTTGTGCACATCGCTTGGCCATACCGTGGCGCTGGAGATGCCCCCAATTCTTGCCGATACACTGTCACAAAACCAAACCGATACCAGGGAAGCCATCAGACCAATGGCCAACCCCACGCGGAACACGCTATGCCTTTCCTTGTTTTTTTTGAAAAAAAGCATTATCAAATCCTCCAAGACGGGCTGTGTCATAAATGCCGTGCCTTAAACGCCGTGGACAATAGATACCCTTCCTGTGAACGGAAATCACGCCCTACCTGTAGCGGCCACCGGCTCAAAACTGGCCGGATCGAAACAAAGCTATTACCATCGAAAAGATAATCATGTAAAACTCGCCTAGTATCATACCGGCTCTTGCTCATAAAGCCGGGTCGAACGTGAAACGAACCGCTTCAGGGTCTCCTTGGTAGCAATTTAGCAAATCCCGATTCGTAGGACCGGGAGCCTCGCGAGGGATTTTATGCTGGCACTCAGAGGCTTCTGGTTTTTCAGCAGAATGGCAGAGGGGAGAGTAAGAGCAGGGGCATCCAGGCATACGGCGAGGGGCTTTTCGAACTGGAAGCCATGCTGATCCATCCGGCTGGGATCCGATGTACGGCAAGAGCCCGGCCCATTTGGCCGCAGAGATCCATCGGGCGGCGCTTTGCAGAGCGATGGCGTCCTCGAATTCCTATTTATCCTGCTCGGGGTCCTGCCGATGTTTAATTAGTCTCTGGAAAAAACACGAACTGTAAATTTAAGTACCTAACCCGGACGAGCCGGAACCAAAAAGATTCACCGATTGACAACCCGGCCGCAATCCGACGATTTGATCGGTGGGTCACGGTCGATTTTGAGAGACGCAGAGAGCGCAGAGGAAAGAAATCTGGCAGACAAACATAAGTTACGTTTTCTCTATGGAATTCTTCGGTTCAATCTAAATCCCTATCCGAGACCCTCTTGCCAATCATTATTTCCTTCCGGAATACACCAAACAACTCTTACTGTAGTGCCCTTACCGGGAACGGATTCAATAGTTAATTTTCCGCCCGATTGTTCGGTCCTTTCTTTCATTCCGGATAATCCGTATGATTTAGGGCAGCCGTGCACTTGGTCCAAGTCAAAACCGATTCCATCGTCTGACACACTCAGTTCGATCATATCGCAATGCTTTACTAGAACGAGGTCTACCCATTCCGCTCTAGCGTGTTTGGTGACATTGTTCAACGCCTCCTGGCTTATTCGAAATATCGCAATTTTCAGTCGTTCGGGAATATCGAGCTCTTCAATTCTCATTTCAGCTTCGATGTGTATGTGGGGATAGAGTTTCATAAGCTCGCACCGGTACCAGTGGATAGCGGCTATAACGCCGAAATCATCCAGCAGCTGGGGCCTTAGACCCATATATATGGTTCGCGTTTCGTCAATCGAGTATTGCAGTGTTGGAATGAACTGTTCGAGGAGTGCCATCCCTTCTGTGAATTTCCCATTTTTCATGACGTCGAGGATGTGCTCGATTCGAAACTTGAGGGCCGCCAGGGTCTGCCCGATGCTGTCGTGCAATTCACCCGCCAGCCTTTTTCTATCTTCCTCCTGCGCTGCTAACAATCTGGCAGGGACCTGCGCCAGTTCATCGCGAGATTGTCTTATGGCCGCTTCCGCCTGCCTGGCTAGAGTGATATCGATCACGTTCGTTCTGCAGCGTTTTGCGCCATTGTTCTCTGCGATGAATATGCTCTCCATCCGCGCGTAAATCTTCTCGCCGTTTTTGCCTAACAGCAGCACCCTGCAGGTCTGCGGCGTCTGTGTTTCAAAAACTGTACGAAGATGCTCGCGTATAGTCTCCCCGTCCGACTGGGAAAAAAGGTGAAAAGGTTTATTGATAAGGTGGGTCCTTTCGATACCGAGCTGTTTAGCCAGGGTTAGATTTGCTTCCATTACCAATCCATGCTCATCGAGTGTGAGATAGCCCACCGGAGCGAAGTCGTAGAGATCGGAGTACCGTGCCCTCGATTCCTCGATCTCCGCCTGCGCCCGGCGGAGTTCCTCATTTTGCATCTCCAATTCTACCTGGTGAACCCGCAACTCATGGACCATGTCTTTTGCGAAATCGGAGGCCACATCTTCGAATATCTCCCCCGTGGCTATACAACTCTCAGCCCTCGTCCGGAGTTCATCCTTCACTATTGGCTTTTTGTCCCTTTTCATCTTCTCTCCTTGGAGACCCTTATCTCTGCATCCTGAAGGAGTAGATAAAGTTTTCCACCCTTAAAAATGAGCAATTTTTGTTCCAGGACAAATGCCAACTAAATTATCCCAGCAATATCGAATGGGTCCATAATAAGACCGATCAGAATTTCTTTAGACACAATAAGGAAAGGTTTGAGAAATGGGCAATCAAGTCAAAACTGAAACCTTCAGATTACAGGTATATGTAATCTGAAGGTTTCACAGTAAGATAGATTGGTTTTACATATTCAGAGCATACATGTTAGCCCGTGGAACACGGTTGCCCGATGATAGCGGGGAGTGATAGATTATGAATGCAGAAAGACTGGAGGCCCAAACAACCCTGGGGCTTTCTAGTCAATCATGCGGGCATGACAACGTTGGACATGATGAATTTCTTGGAATAAAACCGCTTAATCGGCTGCTTGGGATGCAAAGTAACTTGAAGATCAACATCCGCAAATGTGCATACATCGGCTCATCGGACCGGGAGCCACGCGAGGGATTTTATGCCGGCACTCAGAGACTGCTGGTTTTTCAGCAGAATGGCAGAGGGGAGAGTAAGACCAGGGGCATCCAGGCATATGGCGAGGGGCTTTTCGAACTGGAAGTCATGTCCCTTGACTGTCCGCTTCCTGCCATTCTCGATGACTCAAGTGAGTATCTGCCCTCCGATTTTCAAGCCGATTTAGTCTTGGACTATCTGAAACATCCGGACCTCTCTCAAGATCTCGCTGTCATGTGCAAAGACAGGGGCATCCCCCTGATCGCCTCCGGCAAGAAATACCGTGTGGAAGGCGTCTTTACTCCGATGATCTGTTGCGCACTATCCAGGCATCCCCGCCTTGGACAATACGGAGATCGTTTCGGAGCACCGGAATTTGCCGCCGAGATCGAAGGCGAAAGGATTCGGAAGATCACCGTTTTGCGCGGAGCCCCGTGCGGGGCGAGCTGGGAGGCCGCTGCCCGCATGACTGGGGCGTCCATCGAAGGTGCTGCCGCCCGTATGGGTTTGGAAGTTCAGTTCTTTTGTACGGCTGATCCATCAGGCTGGGATCCGATGTACGGCAAGAGCCCGGTCCATTTGGCCGCAGAGATCCACCGGGCGGCGCTTTGCAGAGCGATGGAGGAGTCGAATTCCTCTTTTAGGACGGGACTTCGCCAATGACTTCAACTAAAGCCCTTCCCCGAAAACAGAGCCCTGGAGCCTGTTCTCTCCTAATTCCTCTTCCGAAAAGTTCTTTAAGGGCACCCTCACCCCGACCCTCTCCCAGCGGGAGAGGGGGAGATTGGCGCGACCTTTTCATGGTTTCCGGGTGTCACGTGGGGACATGAGGAGCTGTCTCGAAAAGTTACTCTTGTGAAACTTCAGGGGGCAACGAACGTCCCCTAGGCAGCTAATGATTCGATTTTATAGC
>OMOE01000176.1 GCA_900290365.1 Syntrophobacter sp. SbD1
GGTCGTTTTTCTGACAGAGGGAGCAAGAGAAGCGGCGATCCACAGAACCGCAGCCGATGCCGCCAAGACCCACGTAATCTATCCAGGCGCTTGCCCCGCCGACGAGCCCCAAACCGTCTATTCGAAGGCAGATTGTTGCCGTTTTGCCCATTTCGGCTCCCTCGGAGGCTCGCGCAACCCCGGGGCGTTTCTCGAAGGGCTTCAAATCGTGCTCGATCAAAATCCCCAATTGATCGAAAAAGTGCGATTTGACCTCTACGGCACGGCGGACAGATTCTCCCAAAAACTCATTGCACGGTTCAAGTATCGGGAAGTCGTCACCGATTTCGGAAAAATTCCAAGGCAGGATGCCCTAAGGGCAATGAAAAAAAGCGATGCGCTCGTGCTGATACAAAATTTGGACGACCTGTCCCATGAGACAATTCCGTCTAAAGTTTACGAGTATCTCTGGGCGGACAGGCCCATTTTGGGGCTAATCTATAAAAACCCTCAGTTGAAGAAGATTCTTCTCGAACAGGGGCATTTCGCAGTCGAAGCCGATTCCCCTGCCGAGATCAGCACGCGGATAACTCATATTCTGGAACGATGGGGCACAGGGGATTGGGATTCGCGAGGTTTTCCCGATTCTCCTTACACAGTTCAGGGCGCGGCGGAAAAGCTGCTGGCAATATCACAGGGGATCTTCAGAGAGCTTTAAGGGATGGCGCGCGCATGTCACTATCCACCAGGCTCCGCTGGATCAAATGGTCCAGGATCAGGAATGCGTTTTCCTCCTCCGAGTTTGCGACGGTATCCAGAGTGATCTCCGCCTGGAGAGGGGTCTCGTAGGGATCGTCAATTCCGGTAAAACCGGTCACCAGCCCCTGGCGCGCCTTAGCATACAGTCCCTTTGGGTCTCGCTGCTCGCAGACCTGTAATGGAGTAGCCACATACACCTCGATGAAGCGGCCTTCTTCCATCATAGCTCGCACTTCATCGCGAATCGCCCGATAGGGACTGATTGCAGCACATACCACAAAGCCGCCGTGGCGCACGATTTCAGAGGCCACAAAGCCGATACGCCGTATGTTCAGGTCACGGTCCTCTTTGCTGAATCCCAGTCCTTTGGACAGATGAGTGCGAACCACGTCACCATCGAGCATTGTCACCCTGCGGCCCTGCTCAAGGACTATGCGCGCCAGAGCCGCAGCGGTGGTGGATTTTCCCGAAGCGCTTAGGCCGGTAAACCAGATACACACTCCCTGACTATATCGATTCAGAAGCTCGGATCGCACAGATACCATTCCCCATAAGTTGGCTTGTGAATTAGCCGCCACCCCGAAATTCCGGCTGTCCGCACTTATCGACAAGGCGGCAGGTTCGATCGGAGGTCGACATCTTCGGGAATCTCAATTACTCTTTTTTGTTAATTTATCAAGTCCCTTTTTCTTCCGTTGCTCTTCCCGGCGTTGCGGTTCCTTCGTATCGCCGCTGGCATGACCTTCCAGGTCGAGTTGTTCACCGCACTTAAATTCTTATTCCTGACCACTCCGAAAAATGTTAAAGGATTCTGAAAATCCAATCCCTGCACGCACGGGTTTGCACAATAGGGTTCTATGGAAATGCCTGAATCAACCATCAAAGGGGCCGGCGGGCTTCGCTGCGCTGGAATAGAGACCTCCCCTGCTGAGGGGAAACCTCTTGTTTCTATCGTTCTTGCTATTTTTAACGCAGGAGACGCCGTTCGAAAGACTATCGAAAACATTTGCTCCCAGACATATTCTCAAAGAGAACTGCTCATCGTAGATGGAGGATCCACAGACGAGACACTGGAATTAATCAGGGAGAGGGAAAAGAGCGTCGATTACTGGTTAAGTGAGCCGGACCGGGGCGTTTACGATGCATTTAATAAAGGAATCGGCCTCGCGAAGGGCGACTGGCTCTATTTCATGGGGGCAGGGGATTTCTTTGTGGATGAAATGGTCCTGGAGCGCTTATTCACGCCCTCGCCAAAAGGCAGATTGCTTTATGGGAACGTGGTCTGGGGTAACACCGGAAAGCTCTACGACGGAAAGTTCTCGAAATCGAAATTGTGCCGCAGAAATATATGTCATCAGGCGATCTTCTACCACAAGGACCTCTTCAGAGAGTGGGGCGGCTTCGACATACGGTATCCTCTTCTGGCCGACTGGGCGTTCAACATGAAATGTTTCGGGGACCCTCACACTCAGCCCGAGTACAAGAAAATCGCGGTAGCTCACTTCGACCTCGACGGAATGAGTGCCGGGACCTTCGATGAAACCTTCGAGGCGGGCAAGGCCGATCTTATTCGAGATTGCCTTGGCAAAAGATACCTTTTTATGACACAATTGCACCTGGCTCAAAGAGCGGTTATGAAGAGAGTGGAAGCACTTCTGAAATCGCAATAACCTTATACCGGAGAAGCAATCGTGGTTCAAAAAGATTTCATTACGTTCAACTGGCCCTACATGACAGGCAAGGAACTCTACTACATAGCAGAGGCGCATTTCAACGGCCGCCTGGCGGGCGACGGCCCCTTTACACAACGGTGTCAGAAATGGTTCGAGGAGACCACGGGTGCTCTAAAGACATTGTTGACCCATTCCTGTACCGCCGCGTTGGAGCTCTCCGCATTGCTTCTCGATTTGAAGCCGGGCGATGAGATCATTATGCCTTCGTTTACTTTCGTTTCCAGTGCAAACGCCTTTGCGTTGAGGAGAGCTGTCCCAGTATTCGTGGATATACGAGAAGATACACTAAATATCGACGAAGATTTGATCGAGGCTGCCATTTCACCTCGAACCAGGGCGATAGTTCCTGTCCATTATGCCGGCGTCGCCTGTGAAATGGACAGGATCATGCAAATTGCAGGAAGGCATCGTCTGAAGGTGATCGAGGACGCAGCTCATGGAGTTATGGCAACCTACAAGGAGCGGCCGCTGGGAACTATCGGCCACCTCGGCGCTTTTAGTTTTCACGAAACCAAGAACATTATTTCCGGCGAGGGCGGCGCTCTTTTGGTAAACAGCCCCGAATTTATCGAGATGGCTGAAATCTTCAGGGAAAAAGGAACAGATCGCAGCCGTTTCTATCGCGGAGAAGTCGACAAATATACTTGGCAAAGCATAGGGTCCTCCTTCCTCCCGGGTGAACTGATCGCTGCTTTTCTCTGGGCGCAATTGGAGGAAGCCGGCCGTATCACCGACACGCGCCTCGAAACCTGGAGTCGCTATCACGAACTCCTCGAACCGCTAGAATCCGCTGGATATCTCAGGCGGCCGATCGTGCCTGCCGGGTGCAGACATAACGCTCACATGTATTACATCCTGCTGTCCCCCGAGATCGATCGTGATGGTTTACTAAGCGAGATGAACAAACGGGGCGTAAACTCTGTCTTTCACTACGTTCCGCTGCATTCCTCGCCGGCAGGCATGCGTTATGGCAGGGCAAGCGGTGCTCTGCCGGTTACCGATTCAACATCTGCCAGGCTGGTCCGCCTGCCCCTCTGGTTCGGGCTTACGTATGAACAGCAACTCCGGGTTGTGGAGGTGCTGGAAGATCTCATCAAGGAAGATCTGGACCTAAAAGTTCATCGCACTCAAGGCGCACTCCTGAAACGCTAGCCTTTGACATCCCGTTCAACGAGTCTCGGCATATCTTAAGATAATGCCCGATTTTAAACCGGGCGCAGCCGCAAGATGAAGCCTCTGCTTTAACTGGTGACATTGTTGCATTGTTTTGCTAGAATGGCCTCTCCAATCGGCAGGAAAGGATTTTGACCATAATGGGTCGTGTGCGACCGCAGAAATATCTTGGTGAGGAGGCGCCGGAACTTCTCGTTCCAGATCGCCACTTGTTGGTGAAGGTGGCCGGCCTGGTCGATTGGGGTGCGTTCGATGGCTACTGGCCAAGGCTGTACGGGACCACCGGCAAGCCATCTTTCGACCCTCTGGTCTGCTTCAAGATGCTGCTCCTGGAACTGTGGTACGGTTTATCAGACCCGGAATGCGAAGCCCAGTGTGTAGATCGGTTATCCTTCCGAAGCTTTCTGGGGCTATCTCCGGTTGATGCCATTCCGGATGAAACGGTGTTGGTCCGCTTTCGCAAACAACTTGTAACGGCGGGTCTTGCCGAGGAACTGTTCGCCGCCGTGCCGGCCCATTTAGAATCTGCCGGTGTTGCGATAAACAGCGACATCTTTCGCCCCACGAAGACCACGATCGGCCTGGTGCATGACCCGGCGCCCGCGGGAATTCCGATCAATCAAGCACCCGCCGGGGTGAAACTTTCCGTAGTTTCGACACTTTACAGATCCGCTCCCTATATTGCCGAGTTTCTCCAGCGCGCCGGGTCGGCTGCCCAACAACTGGCAGGCGACGATTATGAAATCATTCTAGTCAATGACGGTTCGCCCGATGAAAGCCTGGATCTAGCGGTCCAACTGTCGGAAGCGGACACTCACGTGGTAGTGGTGGATCTTTCGCGGAATTTCGGCCACCACAAGGCCATGATGGCCGGGCTAGAGCACGCGCTGGGGCAGCGAATATTCCTGATCGACAGCGACCTTGAAGAGGAACCGGAGTGGCTGCTGGATTTCTCCGATTTAATGGCTGCCGAGAAGGCCGACGTGGTGTACGGCAAGCAGCAGGAGCGCAAGGGCGGCTGGTTCGAGAAATGGAGCGGCGAAATTTATTACTCCGTTTTCAACTGGCTATGTAATATCGATCACCCGCGCAATATCGTCACTGCGCGATTGATGACTCGCCGCTATGTGGATGCCCTGT
This sequence comes from Syntrophobacter sp. SbD1, assembly GCA_900290365.1. Lineage (GTDB taxonomy): Bacteria > Desulfobacterota > Syntrophobacteria > Syntrophobacterales > Syntrophobacteraceae > SbD1. The sequence goes on from OMOE01000176.1 coordinate 4,785, forward strand.
TGCGATACCGGGAGCGGGAAGTCGTAATTTCCTGCCTGTGGGTGAGCACCGGGTTCAAACAGTGTGAAAAAGTCATTAAGAAACATATGTCAAGCAGCACGACTTACAGCCTGCCGAGGAAAATCGAGCACGCCATGAATGCCATCGCCTCCTTCAGCGAAGTCCCCCTGAAGCTGATTTTCTATATGGGTTTAAGCATATTGGCCTGTGCATTGGGATATGCGGGCTATCTCTGCCTCAACCGCGTGTTCCTGTCCCGGCCAATGGATGGCTGGACTTCAGTCATGGTGTCGGTCTGGGTGCTTGGCGGCGTGATCATTTCTTTTATTGGCGTTATCGGGATCTATCTTGCGAAAGTCTTTTCCGAAACGAAACAACGGCCTTATTCCATTGTCAGGGATGTCTATGGGCGATCCAAATCGCAAAATTGATTCCAGCTATGAACATTATTACGCAAAAAGAAGGGCGATAAAGGTTTATCCAACGGAATGCGTCAAGACCTCCTATATTTTCAGGGACGCGGTCGAATTGGACGACGGCTCGCTCATTGTCAATTCGGATCCATATGGCAACCGCAATGGATACCGTCTTCATACCTTTTCGGAAACTCGGGAGATCGAGGAGTATTTCTCCCCCTCTTTTCGAATTTTTCTTTCGGTTTCGCTGATAACGATTACTATGGCATCTTGGAACGCGTCTTCTGGGTCGTCTGCCAGAAGACTTAAAACCATGACTGATCAACCGAGTTATTACTGCACAGAAGTGCGATGCAATCGAGCGCGGACCGAGTTAAAGAAGTTGTATAACCCGTTTTCCGGGCAGGCATTGCTGGTAAACGTTTACGGCCCCACTGAATGCACCTGCACCTGCATCTGCAGTGCATACCGTTTGGGTGATGATGATTTCCAGGAAATGGATGGCCTGCCGCCCCTGGGTCAATTGAACCAGAACTTTGACTACCGCATTCTTGACGAACAGGATCTGGACGCAGATGCCGGTGAGCTTTGTCTTATCGGCCCCAATGTGGCAGCCGGTTATTTCAACGATCCGGAACGCAGTGCCGCGTCCTTCTTTACCCTATCCGAGCCCAAGCGTTTCATGAAGCGTATGTACCGAACAGGCGATCTTGTCCGATAGGTCCAAGGGGTCCTGCATTTCGTCGGACGCAAGGACAATCAGGTGAAACACATGGGGTACCGAATCGAACTGGAGGAGATCGAACACGCCCTGGTAAAGCTTTCGCAGATAAACCAAGCCGCGGTGATTTATCAAAGGGAAAACGACGCCTACGGAAAACTTATCGGATTTGTTGCATGCTCGGCTGAAGTCGATGAGAAGGGCTTGTTAGCCGAGTTGGCGAATCTTCTCCCGGAATATATGATTCCCAGCAGTCTTGTGGTCAAGGTCGAACTACCCAAGAATCCAAATGGCAAAGTGGATCGGCAGCAATTGCGTGCTTCCCTTGAGCAATAGCATGTTACAGAAGAGTCGCAGATTGGCGGCATTTGCCCAAATAATCCGTTTCTGCATCGTAGGGGTATTGAACAATCTGCTGGGCTACCTGATTTATCTGGCGCTCACCTGGTTGTGGCTGGAACCGAAGCTCGCCATGACCATGCTCTATCCCATTGGCGTCTTTACCTCCTATTTCGGACACTCAAAGTATTCTTTCTATAACCGGGCGCACACCCCCCGTGGTGTGTGCCGATACATAATCGCCCATGCCGTTGGCTACGGGACGAATATGCTCTTGCTGTATATATTCGTAGATAAGTTTTTTTTCCCGCATCAATTAGTCCAGGCAGGCGCAATGTGCGTATTGGCCGTTATCCTGTTCTTATTGTTCAGGTATTTCGTCTTCCCGGTCGAGCGGGTTAATAACTTAACTCCGGAAATCTAAATCCGGAGCGTGAAGTGAGCGGCGACAGAATCCAGTTCAACCGGCCTCACATGACGCGCAAGGGGATCTACTAAATTGAAAAAGATTGCCATCGTCCAGTCCAACTACATCCCCTGGAAGGGTTACTTCGATCTCATCGCAGCGGTTGATGAGTTTATTCTTTACGACGAGATGCAGTATACCCGGCGCGACTGGCGGAACCGTAACCGGATAAAGACCGCCCGAGGGTTGCAATGGCTGACGGTTCCAGTCAAGGTCAAGGGCAAATATCACCAGGAGATTCGGGAGACGGAAATAGATGGAGCTTCATGGGCGGAAGATCACTGGAGAACCCTATGCCTCAATTATCGCAGGGCGCCACACTTTACTGAGATCGGCGAGTGGATCGAGCCGTACTATCGGGTCGGCTATCGTTATCTCACGGACTTGAATCGAACTCTTATCGAGGCCGTTAGCAGGTTTCTTGGGATCGGGACAAAAATCAGCAATTCGTGGGATTACACTCTAATAGACGGCAAGACAGAACGTCTGGCCGATCTTTGCATCCAGGCGGGAGCAACGGAATACATTTCCGGTCCGGCCGCAAAAAGTTATATAGACCCGGCAGTCTTCGATGACGCCGGAGTAAAGCTGACCTGGTTCGACTACGCCGGATATCCGCAGTATCCCCAGCTTTGGGGGGAATTCGAGCATGGCGTCTCGATTCTGGACCTTTTGTTCAACTGCGGCATGGATGCGCCGAGCTATATGAAACATGTTCTGCGATGAGCTTATAATGGGGGAACGAATGCAGGAGTCCGGGGTGTCTAAAAGAGTTACTTCCCACGCCCATGAAGATTTAAAGAGGGAGTACTCGTTTCCGCAGGAGGCGTTTGCACGCCTGGCTGAAGTAGAGGCGGGCAGTTTTTGGTTCCGCGCGCGTAACGAACTCATCGTTTGGGCGCTTGGGAACTTCTTCCCGAATGCCGGGTCGTTCCTGGAGGTAGGATGCGGCACAGGGTTCGTTCTGTCCGGGGTTGCGAAAGCTTATCCGGAAATGCTCCTTTTCGGCAGCGAAGTTTACCGCACCGGCCTTTCATTTGCAGCCTCCCGCGTGCCCCGGGCCCAACTGGTCCAGATGGACGCACGGGAGATCCCTTTCGATGAGCACTTTGACGCAATCGGGGCTTTCGATGTATTGGAGCACATCGAGGAGGACAAAGCCACTCTGTGCCAGATTCGAAAGGCTCTGAGTCCCGGAGGGGGCCTGCTGCTCACTGTACCTCAGCATACATGGCTATGGAGCACGCTCGATGAATTAGCCGGCCACGTACGCCGTTATGAAACGGACGACCTGCATGCTAAATTGATAAGCGCAGGGTTTGAGATTCTGCTGAGCACATCTTTTGTCTCGTTGCTCTTGCCGGCAATGCTTTTGTCAAGATTTTGCAAACGAAACGATGAGTCGCCTCAGGCAGAGCTTAAATTGAACCCCAGCCTGGACAAGGTGCTGGAAACAATTCTCCGGTTTGAAAACCGTTTAATTCACAGAGGCATTGAATTCCCCCTGGGTGGTTCGCGGCTGATCGCCGCGCGGAGAGTGTGAGCTTTGAGTATTTCGAGTAAAAAGGAATAACAAACAGGTTTTCAATGAAGAGAAACTTTAAAGTTTTCCTTGTATTAGGAACGCGCCCGGAAGCGATAAAGCTTGCTCCTGTGATTCTCGAATTAAGGAAGCGTTGTGAATTCGATTGCCGTGTCTGTGTAACGGCCCAGCATCGTGAAATGCTGGATCAGGTGCTCCAGGTCTTTGACATAGTGCCGGACCTGGACTTGAACTTAATGCGGCCCGATCAGACACTTAGCGGTTTGACATCGCGTGCGATCGAGACCCTCGATGGTGTTTTCGCTGTAGAGAAACCGGACCTGGTGCTTGTGCAGGGTGATACTGCCACCTGCTTCAGCGCCGCCCTGACCTCCTTTTATCACCATATTGCAGTAGGACACGTCGAAGCAGGTTTGCGCACTGGAAACCTCTATTCTCCATGGCCAGAGGAAGCCAACAGAGTGTTAACCTCGCGTCTCGCTACGCTACATTTTGCTCCAACGGAGGTAAACAGCCAAAATCTGTTACGTGAGGGCATTGAGCCGGCGAAGATATTCGTTACCGGCAACACGGTCATCGATGCGCTGTTTATAGCGCTGGAAAAGATCAAGTCCTCACCTCCCGACATACCGGGATTGCCGGCCGGCATTACGGCATCATGGAATGGGGTCAGGATGGTTCTCATCACCGGTCATCGGAGGGAAAACTTCGGGCAGGGTTTTGAATCGATCTGTCAGAGCATTGCAGAGCTTGCCAACCGTTTTGCGGACGTGCAATTCGTATATCCCGTGCACCTTAACCCTAACGTGCGCGAGCCTGTGATGAAGATCTTAGGCTCAGGTGGAAAAGGAAATATTCATTTGATCGATCCGCTGCCCTACTTTCCTTTTATTGCCATGATGCATCGTTCGACGTTGATCCTCACCGACTCGGGCGGGATCCAGGAGGAAGCACCCAGCCTCGGCAAGCCGGTGCTCGTCATGCGTGACACTACAGAGAGGCCCGAAGCTGTATCGGCAGGCACTGCCAGGCTGGTTGGAACGGACTTCCGCCGTATCGTGATGGAGACATCCCGTCTTTTGACGGACAAAGACAGCTATGATTGCATGGCGGGCAAAACCAACCCTTATGGGGACGGCCAGACGGCGAACAGGATCGTAAGAATTTGCGGTGAGTTTCTTCAAACAGAGAAGTATTCGGGATAAAAGGACAGATTCACATGGCCCAATCGTCTTCCGGTGTCCGTTCGATACTTGAAATCCCAATCATCTATGACATCTTCCAAAACCTGATGGACGCAAAACGCAAGCGGCGTGAGTTTGTAGATGAATTCATTCGACCCGCCAAAGGGGCAAGACTGTTGGATATCGGTTGTGGTACAGCTCAACTCCTGGCCTGCCTGCCCTCCGATGTCGTATATGTTGGCTATGATCCATCATCTGAATACATCGCCAGGGCACGGCGAAGCTTCGGGAGCCGAGGTGAATTCATTCCAGGAATTTACGACGAGGTCGCCGCTTTAAGTCACCCTCTGTTCGATTTGGCGGTAGCCACTGGTGTTTTGCACCACATGGATGACGAAGAAGTCACCTCTCTTTGCAAACTGGTAAGGAAATCCCTCAAACCGGGGGGACGCTTTGTTACTCTCGACACAACTTTTTGCCCCGAGCAGTCCCCTATAGCGCGTTTCCTCGCGAGTCGAGACCGGGGGGCGAATGTCCGCCTCCGTGAGGAATACATTGCGCTGGTAGCGCCTCACTTTGCAGAGGTTAAAAGCAAACTGCAAGGCACTCTTTGGTATACCCTCTGGATCATGGAGTGCATGACTTGACCAAGACCGATACAGCCGTTCTCCTCTTTGTGTGCATAATGATCTCCGGGTGCAGCATGCAACGGACAGGGTGGTCCGGAGAGGAAGTAATGTGGCTGTTCGCGGCGCTTTTGGCCCTGATGGTCTGTTTGCTTTATTCCGCTGACAGGACCACTCTTGAAATCGCCGGGCCGTCATCGGGGCTTGGGCCGGCCTTTTGCCTCCTGGGGATCTTTCTTTGCATTCTGGGATCCAAGCTGCATTTGATCGGTGCTTTCGGGTCGGGTGTTCCGTTCTGGGACCAATGGGATATCGCAGGCAGGTTGTACCCGGCAGCAGCACAAGGCACGCTTGCCCCCTCCAGGTTATTTGAGCCTTACGGCGAGCACCGCATTCTGTTCTCGCGACTCTTAGCCCTCACCCTGATCGAGATGAACGGACAGTGGGACCCTGTAGTCGAAATGGTAGTAAACGCTTTTATCTATTCTCTGATAATGACAGGCCTGTGCCTGGTTCTTTGGCGCCTTTCGGGAAGGGCCTACCTGCCGGTCTTCTGCATCATGATCGGCACAATCGGTGTCTTGCAGTTCAGTTGGGAATGCGTTCTATGGGGTGGCAGCACTTATTTTCTTCTGGGTTTTTCGATTCTTTCCATACTATTGCTGGTCTGCTCAAAGCCCCTTTCTTTTAGCTGGCATCTTGGCATCGTCGCTGCGCTATTGGGCCAATTTACAACTGCAACCGGCTTCATTGCTCCGGCTGCAGTTGCTTTAACCCTGATCGCCTGTTGTCTATCCGGTAGCCTGGAATTCAAAAAATCATATCCTGCGCTGATTGCCCTTGTTGTGCTTGCCTTTCTTGTATCGTTGCTCCGCGGACCATTCGTCGACCTGGCTACTCATCATGCTTCCTTCGAAAATTTTGATCTGGTTGGTTTTATTGCGCACACTACCAAAATTGCCGCATGGCCTTTTCGCGCCTGGCCTTTTGCCCTGCTGGTCTGGTCCCCCTTTTTCATTTTGCTCTGGAAGCTGATCCGTACCCGGCCAACCTGCACCCCATTCATGCAATTCCTGCTGGCTCTGGGGATATGGTCTCTTTTGCAGGCAGCAGCGATGGGGTTCGCCCGCGGGGCTTCGGCATCCCGATACAGGGATATTCACGCCATCGGCCTGATGGTAAACATTATAATTCTTTTCTCCCTTGCAGCTAGGAGCAAGCGGCTGTCGAATAACGCTTCTTTGTATCGCAGGGCGGTATGGCTTGGAACGGCCGTTCTGGTTGCCTGCATCGCAATGTCGGTAACCCACTTCAAAATAGCCGCCCTGATTCTGCAAAGGTATAACCTCAGCAGGCTCCAGGAGGTCTATACGGCGGAATATATTCTTACCGGGGACCCGTCGTATCTGGAGGATAAACCTTGCATGCACATCCCCCATCCTTCGGCGGAAGATTTGATTGCTGTTTTGGGTGACCCGAATCTCAGAAAAATCCTTCCGGCAAGCATCAGAACTCCTCTTCCAGTCGAGCCGGCCGAAAGCGCCGGATTTGCCCGCTCCGCGATACCGCCTTCGCTTGCCCCCCTTCCTCACAGGATTGTGGTAGGTTCATGGAGAGCGGATGAGAGATCTTCCCGAGCCGTCTATGTCAGCCGGGCCGTTTCCAGCGGTTTCGGACGGCTCGTTTTCGACGTAGCCGGCGGCGGGCCAGGGGCATCACTTGAAATAGAGCCGGAAAAAGGAGCTGCCATCCCTGTGCCGCTTGCCCGGCAAAGCGACGGGTGGCGCCAGGTAGTGGTGCGGGCGCCCAGGGGGACTTTTACGCTGAGGGCTACGGACTCCAGCGATCATGGATGGATCGCTTTTTCGTGGCCAAGGGAACTGGCGAATGGAGGCTATTACGTCAGACAAATATGCTCTGGAAACCTCCTGTTGACTGCATTCGGACTGATGAGTCTGATTGCCGGGCTGGCGATTTGCCTGCGCGAAGGTGAGATACACGATCGACTCGCGCTGATTTAGCAAAGACTCTTAAGCGCAAGAGGATAGAAGAGGTAAGCGTCCGGGCAACTCCATCTTCCAAGAATGTTTGTGGCGTGTCATGATCTTTTCGGCAAGCAGGGGGCAGGGGATGGCAAGGATCTCGGGGGCAGCATTTTGTGGCAGAAGCGCTGCATGATCGGCTTCGGTATATCGGTATGGGCGCAGGGCAGCTTTTCAAACAGGAACCGCATATCTTGCTAAGCAGCTGAACCTGCAGCCTGCCTCGATTTCATGAATGTATGATCTGAACGTGGTAAATTTTCGGGACATTGAGATTTCAAGGATCTGAAGAGGTATGTTGAATCTTTGCACTTGCCGACGGGTCATCCGATAAATTAGGCTCTCGGGCAAGTATCAGGGAGATATTCGAAGATTCAGATCAGATTGCCACCGCTGAGGGCTTTTCCATGATTGAAACGACCAAGGGCGGGACAGGCTGGGTGATTCCACACTATAGAACCCGGGTTGCCCTTCTGACCCCTCCTCTTATCGACTTCTTCGTGTTTCACCTTGAGTTTACCCAGTTCCGGTTTCGGAGCCTGTATTTCCGCCCAGGTATCATGCCAGAAATTTGCGTCTGGACTGACAATCAATTCAAGGCTTTCCGTTCCAGCCAAAAAGTTAAAAAAATTTGTAGGAATGTAGGAGCAGAGTCTGGACTGAGAACGTCAGACAGGAGTTTCGGAGCAACGCCTCGCAATAAGGCTCATTCCTCTGTATATTCAATAAGTTA
>OMOE01000129.1 GCA_900290365.1 Syntrophobacter sp. SbD1
GCCGCTCTTGCTTTGTTCCAGGCGGTTTTGTCCAGGGCTTCAAGAATTGCGTGAGGATCGCCATCCCGTATCTCATCGGGAGAGCGTCGCTCGATTCCTGGATCGCTCATGAAATCAGGGGGCAGATGATCGAAGGTGATAATGTTCCGGCCGCAAAGGACGAAGGCATGTTCCATGGTGTGTTCGAGCTCCCGCACATTGCCGGGCCAGGGATATTTGAGAAAAGCTTTCAAGACATCGGAGGATATCGCTTCAATGGTTTTCTTGAATTTAGCGTTGAACCCATTGCGAAAGTGTTCAACCAGAAGAGGGATGTCTTCGCGCCTGTCTCTTAGGGGCGGCACCCGGATCTCAACTACTTTCAACCGGTAGTAGAGGTCTTCTCTCAATTCGCCGCGACTGACCTTATCTATGAGATTCCTGTTCGTTGCAGCGATCAGCCGAACGTCCACTTTGATTGGAGTAGAGCTTCCAACCCGCTCGAATTCCTTCTCTTCCAGGACGCGCAAAAGCTTCAGTTGTATCATCGGCGAGATGTCACCAATCTCATCGAGGAAAATGGCGCCGCCATCGGCTTTGTGGAACCGCCCCACATTGTCTCTAATGGCGCCTGTAAACGCCCCCTTCACATGGCCGAAGAGCTCGCTTTCAAGGAGACTTTCGGGTAATGCAGAGCAGTTCACCTTGACCAACGGCTTGTGGCTGCGTTCTCCGGCACGGTGCAGCGCATCGGCTACAAGTTCTTTGCCCGTCCCACTTTCCCCCGTGATGAGAACAGTCGTTTGAACACGGGCCAAAGCTTGTATGAGGGTATAAACCTTCTGCATCGGCCCGCATCTGCCTACGATGCGATAGAACTGCCGGTGCTCTCTGATCTCTGTTTCGAGGTCGGCCACATGCGTATCGTCTCTCAACACCATAACGACACCCGAGAGCACGCCCACAGGGGTAAGCAGAGGATACGTCCTGACGCTGATGACCCTTCTTGACCGATTGACAGCCCCGCACTCGATACGGTCTACCTCGACAGGCTCTCCTCTTTTGATCGCTTCCTCGAGAATATCCGCAAATCTCCCATTGCTCATTTCGGGTAGAGAGCTAAAAGGTTTTCCTATGTCATCGCGAGAATACCCACACATGGTCATGGCTGTCTCATTGAGTTCGATCACCACTGCTTCTTTATCCACGGTGATGATGGCATCCCTGACACTCCTGAAGATAGCCTCGAGGTTTGTACGGTATTTTTCCTTTTCTTCGTTTACGCTCTTATATTTCAATGCCGTTCGGGTGGTATGCAGCAATGACTCCTGGTTGACGGGCTTGGGGATGTAATCGAACGCACCCAGACGGATGGAGTCGGCAGCAGTTTCGACAGCCGGGTCTCCCGTGATCATGATTACCGGGCAGGTCAGTCCTCTTGCCCTGATCTCGCGCAAGATATCGATTCCCGTCCCGTCCCCCAGAATGATGTCTGCAAACACCACATCAAAGCTCGTCTCGCTTATTCGGGCCAAAGCTTCGCTGTAGCTTTCAGCGGTCGCTACGATATGCCCCTCGGCCGTGAGGAACCTTTGGAAGGTAAACCGGATCGATTCCTCATCATCGATTACCAGAATTCTCGCACTCATTTTTCCACCCCGTCACCGCTCCGAATAGCCGGTAAATCAATTATGACCCTGGTAAATTCCCCTTTGACGCTCTCGAAGCTGAGCTGCCCGCCATGATCCGTGATAATTTTTTGAGTGATGTTCAACCCCAGGCCGGTCCCCTTCCCGAACGGCTTTGTGGAAAAAAACGGCTTCGTTAGCACGGAGAGCTCATGGGCGGAGATTCCCACCCCTTGATCGTGAAATACGATCCGCGCATACGGGCGGCGGCCGCTAATTACTTTCTCGCCGGTGATCTCGAAGCGTTTATTTTCATGCCTTCCGGGATACTTCTCCATTAAGGCATAGCGCGCGTTGTTGATGATATTTATAAAACTCTGCTGGATCTGCTGAAAGTTGGCATTCACTTCGGGAAGGTCGTCGGGAAGATCTATCTTCAGATCGATGCCCTCCTTCCGGATTTGCGCCGCGATCAGGATAATGGCTTCTTCAAGAATGGCAGGGACGCGAGTGGGCTTTTTCTCTTCCCGCCCATCGCGCGCATAGGATAGCAGGGTCTTTACAATACGGCCTATACGCTCGCCTTCCCTCACGATGCGTCCCCCAATGTCCTTTTCCATGCTCTCGGGGCTGCACTCGTTTATCAGTATTTGGCCATAGTTGATGATGCCGGTGATGGGGTTGTTGATCTCATGAGCAACTCCGGCGGCCAACTCTCCCAGTGAGGCCATATGACTCGCCTGCATCGCTTCTGCCTGCATCGCCATCTTTTCGGTAATATCACTTACCAGCAGGAGCACGCTGCTGACCCGTTTACCCTCTTTGATTGGAAAGGCGCTTATGTTAAGAATGGCACCATTGTGGGTTACCACGGAAACTTCCTTTTCGCCGGTATTGACACATCTTGTTACCGGAGAGCCCTCGGCGGAAGCAGACAGATCGTGCAATAATTCATCCCAGTATTGGCTTCCCACCTCAGATAGAGCTTCATTCAACTTTTGAACATTCCCACGGTTTGTCCACAATATGTCAAGGTCAGGAGAGAGCAGGACCAAAGTGTCGCTGATAGCATTGAGAAGTGTTTGGAACTCTTGTGAGAGCTTTCTGAACTTCGTTTCACTCTCACTGAGTTCGGTTGTGCGTTCGCGGACACGCAACTCCAGTTCGTCGTGAGCCTCAAGGAGGGCTTCCTCCATCCGCTTGCGTTCGACGATTTCCTGCTGAAGTTCGCCATTTGCCCTGGCAAGGTCGACCGTGCGGCCGCTGACCAGTAATTCAAGCTCTGTGCGGTGTCTTCTAAGCTCTTCTTCAACCTGCTTTTGTTCGGACAGATCGGTAACAATGGCACATACGCCGTCGAAGTCTTTCATGGTGATCAAATTAAGTGACAGGCTCACAGGCAGGAAAGTCCCGTCACTTCGTTTCAGTAGGAATTCGCCTCTTGCCAGTCCGGTTTCTCTCGTTTCCCAGATTTTATCAGCAATCAGCATCTGTGAGTCGGAGATGACATATGACTCAATACGGGAACCAATGATCTTTTGAATCGGCATATCAACCATCGAGCTAAAACAGCCATTGCAGTAAAAAATCGAACAATCGGAGGCAAGGATAAGCGCGCCCTCGTTGAGGGATTCCACCAGGATACGGTATGCGACATCGGCTCCCTTGAGGGTGTAAACATGTTCTTCTCCCGATTCCTGGACTACGAAGGCGTCCACCTCGCCACCCCTGATAGCCTTTAGGGTCTGCCCCGCCTCCCACAGATGCTCCTTGAGAGTTTGGTTTTCCTCAATCAGCTCTTGCCGCGTTGGCTCATCTTGTTTCATCGGAATAGCCCCTGCTTTTTACACTGGATTAACTGAGCATCAGGAAGCCCCTTTGCCTTCTTTCTTTAACGCAAGCCTTATCAGAATCGGTTCAGGATCGGAAAGATCACCAATGAACCTTTGTAGTGGTGGCGGAAGATTCTTAACGAGAGTGGGGGCGGCAATCACTTGCGCATCTTTAGCCAGACCCGGCTGTTGATATATGTCTATTATTTCAAGTTCGTATCTGTCTTTAAGATACGTTTCGCAAAGTTGCCTGGCGTTTTCTATCGCCCTCAAAGACCTGGGTGTCATTCCGGCGACAAAAAGGCTGAGGATAAACTTTTCCGATTCGCTTTTGGTTGCAGCTTCTTCAAACAGTTCGGTCGCCGTTTTCTTGTCGGGCATAGTTGTCCTTTTCAAGATCTGCGAGGGCGCAAATCAAGTCCTATCAGAATGCGCTCGGTTTCTGCCAAGGTTCCGATGATCTTTGGAACCGGCTCGGGGAGTTTCCTGACCAAGGCAGGAATGGCCTGCTACTTCTTCTCCCCCTCAGGGGATTGTCGCCGCGTAAGGCCATTTTCTCAACCTCATCAATAGATTAATCCGCATGCCTCTGGCGTGCTAGTTCGACAAGCTCACGTTCCGCACTGGCTTTTCTTTTGGCTTCTTGCTGGGCAAGCTTTTCCAATTCCGCCTCCTGGGCGCTCAGTTCTGCCAGCAACCCGGAAACTTGCGCGTCCACTGCGAGCTTTCTGCTTGCGAACTCCCGTTTTTTGCGCTCGATTTCTTCTGTGCGCTCTTTTGCATTGGCCCTGTCTTTGGCCTCTTGGGCAAGTCGCGCAGCACCAGTCAGTACACCTCCAGGGCCGATATAAACGTCAATAAGGTGTACACCATCGGAAGAAAGCACGAATTCTCGCACTTGGTTGGAGTGGGCCATTCCCCGCGATTTAATTACATAGAGGCCGCGGTTGCGCTCGCCATTGATTTCGATGTCCTGCACGGTGGCCCATGTATCCATGAGGGCGGAAACGCCCATATCGGTCAGATCCTGGTGCTGCCCGGAGATCAGGCACGTGAAAAGGGCGGTTATGCCCTCCATTTTCAGGCTGTCAATAAAGCGCATCAGTGCGGATTTTACCTCCGCGGCGCTGCCCACCGAAATCATATTGGAAACAGGGTCCATAATTACGACTGAGGGTTTAAAATCCCTTACCAGCTTGTTCATGCTTACCAAGTGCATTTCAAGTCCGTAGAAAGAGGGCCGCGTAGCGTGGAAATGGAGCAATCCGTTATCCAGCCAGGGCTGGAGGTCAACACCAATAGAACGCATATTGCGTACTATCTGGCTTTCCGATTCCTCAAAGGCCAAATAGAGGCATCTTTCGCCGCGCAAACATGCGCTGCTCGCAAAATGGGCGGCGAGGCTGGTTTTTCCGGTCCCGGCTGTACCCGTAATCAGAATGCTGCTTCCGCGATAATAGCCCTCGCCCCCAAGCATCGTATCGAGGCGCGGGATCCCGCTCGATATACGTTCGGTGAGTGCCTTATGAGTGAGGCCCAGAGAAGTGATAGGCAGAACATATAGGCCGCCCTCGTCGATCAGAAAGGGGTATTCATTGGTCCCGTGGGTTGTCCCGCGATATTTGATTATACGCAACCGGCGCGTTGCCACCTGTTCGATCATGCGATGGTCGAGAAGAATGACGCAGTCGGAAACGTATTCTTCGAGGCCATGGCGGGTCAGAGTTCCTCTTCCCTGTTCGCACGTTATTACCGCTGTGACTCCCCGGTCTTTGAGCCATCGGAACAACCTCCGGATTTCCGCCCGGAGAATGCCTTCATTGGGAAAGCCGGAGAAAAGGGCTTCAATTGTGTCCAGGACGACCCGCCTGGCCCCAATGGTGTCGATTGCATAACCTAGCCTTACGAAAAGACCTTCGAGGTCGAACTCTCCGGTTTCCAGTATTTCGTTTCTTTCGAAATGGACATAATCGAGAGCCATCTTGTTACGGGTTACCAAATCGTCGAGATCGAAGCCAAGGGAGGAGAAATTTTCGACTAAGTCCATATCTTTTTCTTCAAAAGACATGAAGACACCGGGTTCGTCAAATTCTCTCGCCCCCCGGACGAGAAACTCCATCCCGAAAAGGGTCTTGCCGCTTCCCGGTCCACCGCAGACAAGAGTGGGGCGTCCTTGCGGGAGACCTCCGCTTGTGATTTCGTCAAAACCGGCTATTCCGGTTGCTGTTTTTCGCAGTTGCTTTACTAAGATGGATGCTCTTGAACCAGACATTAGCTCTCCCGTTTTTAGCAATGATTGGGTCGCGCCCTTTTCAACCGCGACAGGGCCATTTCTCGGACCTGTCGCGGTTCTTCGAAATCATGAATATTTAGGCCAGATCCTGAATCCTGATTTCATGATCGAGCATAATCTGCTCTATCAACTTGATTGAAAGCTCCCAGGACAGATAGTGTTTCTTTAATCTTTTCGGATGGAATCTTGCCCTCCTGACCAGCTTATAGTGTGTGGATACCGGTCCATAGTATCTGAAATAATTTGGCGAAGACCTGCCGAAGAGACGATGCTATATCTGCTGGTCGACATCGGAGTTAAGATACTTGGGTCTGAACAATTTCCGAGGCGACTTCGGCCAGTTTATTGGACATCGTCAGTCCTTGGATTGAGGGATAACCAAATCCACAGTAGCATAGTCGCTCAATTAGAAACAATCGGACATTCCCCGGCTTTTCTTCTGTCAGAATCATCAACCGCCGTTCACCTTTCAGGCCGGTGATCGATGGGCAAGGCGTGAGATAACGATCAGACAAGCTTTGACTTATCAAAATGTATGCCGGGAAAGGCCAAGGACATCACCTACCTAATATTGTCAGATATATCGGGTGCTAAAGCTTGGAGAGGGGTAGTGTCTTGGTCGATGGCGGGCAAGAAAATGTGTTGCATGCTACAGAAGCGTTGCAGGATTTCTGTGTTGCATGTAACACATTGGCGTGAAGGCGACAGCGGTCAATTTTGTCGTGCATCTTTTCATATCTCTCCTATCTGGCTTTCTGTTGTGAGTTACCCTGGACCTTCCAATATTTGAATCATACCTGCACTCTTGACAAACAAGAACGCCGGGAAAGCCTCTTTTGTCTCTCTTTTTTCAGGCACTCAGGCGGATGAGATGATACAGAGCGAATCTATGCGCATACCTGTTGGAACGCTAGAGATCGAGTTTGAGGTTTGACTGATTTCCGGCTCAAAAGCACTACCGGAATGACGGACTGCGGTCCGGGCGGCCCTTCAAATATCAAAAATAAGCATTTTAAGGCTTAGAAGCACTCAGAAGACTACTCGGGCTTCCAACTCATTGCTGTAAGAAGCCAGAGCTAGAAAACCTGATGAGCACGGAGTCGTTTCTGGGTTTTGACCAGCCGGCAACGAGATATTACTTATCTTTAAGAGGAGATCGCGCCTCCGAGTGCCGGTGTCCGGCATATCCGGTGCGTCGAAAGGCTGGTTGTCTTGAAGATGAATCAGGTTCTGCGGATCGTCTATGCGAATCTAACCCTTGCAGAACCCGTTACAAGGCCATCGCGGATGAAGATTTGCTGAGGGGAACGAAACATGGATCTGGAACTTAAGAACAAGGTTGCGCTGGTCACCGGCTCAACCGGAGGCATCGGTTTCGCCACCGCATCGCTATTTGCAGGGGAGGGGGCTGCTGTCGTGATAAACGGCCGCTCTCAAAGGCGGGTAGATGAAGCCGTCAAGCGAATACAACTAGAGCATGAGGGCGCCCGGGTTAAAGGGGTTGCTGCCGACCTGGGCGCCAAAGAAGGCTTTGAGCTGCTGGCCGGCGCCGTCCCGGCGGTTGACATCCTGGTAAATAATCTGGGCATCTATCAGGCGAAGCCTTTCACCGAGATCGACGATGAAGATTGGCGGCTTTTCTTCGAGGTAAACGTCCTTAGCGGGGTCAGGCTGAGCCGGTTATACCTGCCCAAAATGCTGGAGAAGAATTGGGGCCGGATCGTATTCATCTCAAGCGAATCGGCTCAGCAAATCCCCGTGGAGATGATCCATTACGGCGTAACCAAAACAGCCCAGATTGCCCTGGCCCGAGGCCTTGCCGAGATGACGGCCGGCACGAACGTGACCGTCAACTCCGTGCTGCCCGGACCTACCGCTTCCGAAGGGGTCGAGCGGTTTGTGCAGGACCTGGCGAAATCCCAAGGGATAGACGCGGAAGATGTGGAAAAGGAATTCTTCCGCACGATGCGTCCGACTTCGCTTTTGAAGCGGTTTGCGGCCCCGCAGGAAGTGGCAGCCATGGTTGTGTATGTATGCAGTCCTAAAGCCTCAGCGACAAACGGTGCAGCGTTGCGCGTAGACGGCGGCGTGGTCCGGAGCATCGTGTGAGAATCACTGGCCAGCCGCTCTGATCGACGTAAACATCGAGAAAAGGGGGGAAATGATCCTAAAAGGGGTATTGAGCGGTTTTATAAATTTGCAAAGCCAATGAAGGTATGCTTTGGGTAGTGTGTCTTTATAAAAATTGGTGACAAAAAACTCGCGGCTTCTCGCCGCGATCCCGGCGCACCTGTCGCCATTTTCGGCTCCCTCCTGCTCACACAGATTCGATGTCGATATGCTCAGGAAATTCCCCGAACAGCTCGCTTCTTTTCAATTCCCCTTGAGGATTGAAAAAGCGCATGTTTCCATACTCATCGCAAAGCCAAAATTCCTTTGCGCCTGCTCCGAAATAGAGTTGCTTCTTTTCTTCCATCTCAGCAGCACTATTCGATGGGGATTGTACTTCAACGACGACTTCGGGGGATTCAACAAGAAAAAGATTGCGGACCCCATACTTTTTGAGGAATGCCCTGCTTCTCCAAGCAACATCGGCAACCTTGACCCCTTTGGAAGTTTGAATAGGGCATTCGGTGGAAGTCTGTCCTTCCTTGGCTAACCTGGCGAGCGATCTGTCAATGAGGCTCTGGTATATTCCATGTATGTCCGTGGCCGGCGTCATCATAATCTTTCCCCATTCGTTCGTCTCGATCTTGAAGGGCAGGTCTCTCAAGCTTGGGTGCTCGATCACTTCACGCCATTCCATTGGTTTCTCCTTTCCCAAAACACCTGGTGACAAAAAGCTCCAGGTCCTACCATAACCACTATACAATCTCTTATTTGCTGTGACTACTTTTTTTGCGCCGTCTTTAATACAACTTTGCTGAATCAGTCAGTTTCACCGTAGACGGCGGCGTGGTCCGGAGCATCGTGTGAGAATCACCCCCTCAACGCGTTAAAGGCGGGCATTTGATGAGCCTGCACCGTTGAGCTATCTCATTGTAGCCACCTTGATGATCTCGCTGCAGGTGAAAATTTAACCACGACGAGGTTTGGTTCAATTCCCACATGCGCGGAGGGACGCATCCTTCGCACATCTGGCGGGTCCGCTTCGCATTGACCAAACGTCGATAGGCGCGGTCCCAAACACAGGGCCGTTCCGGGAATACCTCACAATAGCCGTCCCTGCTGCCGCCGCACGCGCCATTGCGGATGTGTTTGGCACACTGAGATTCCGGGCACAAAAAACCAACATGCTGAACAGCGCAGTCACCGCACTTCTGGCATTCAAGGAACACGCGCTTGGGTATATCTTCGGCCAGGTGCATCAATAGCTGACCGCCCGGCATGGCGTCGACCTGTTTAGAAAGTTTGCGATATATGGACCCCAGGGGGTGGCGATGGTCAAAAAACGTGCTGTGGACCCGTCTTAAGAGTGAATATCGCAAGCGCTCCAGCAGGCCGATCCGGGGCGGATGAAGGCCGAAGACGGGTGTTTCCGGTCCAACCTCGGATTGAGGAGGAAAGACATAGAATCCACCTGGTAGAGGAAAGTCAAAATCGGCCAGGAACTCCTTCCACTGGTCCTCAATAACCGCCAGGCGATCAAGAATGCTGCCCACCATATCGAAACTGCGATGGATCCCGCCAATGTGGATCCCGGAATATCCGAGTCCCTTGAGAACGGCCGCCAGCCGCGCAGCACGTTCTATCGCCGCTTGACGGCCCGAGGCCGCATCGCGCCACTCATCCTGAACGCGTTGCAGAAGCGCTTCGGTAACCACTGCACCGGGCACTTTGCCGGCATTGATGATGCCTGCCACTTTGGGGGTCAGCACGTAGACCGACCCCAAACTGGGTAGAGTGATGCCCATAGCCTTTTGAATTTGAATCAATTCCTTGAACTTCCGGGCATCATACCCCAGTTGGGTGATGACAAATTGAGCGCCGGCAGCCGCTTTGCGGCCCAGTTTAGCGTATTGGGCAAAGCACTCGCCTTCGGTGCGCTTAAAAGGCGAGACCGCACAGCCGGTAAAGAAACCCTCGGGGTCGCCGGATGCATTAATGCGCTCGCTCAGCAACCCTAGCATGATCTGCAGTTGCACCGAATCGAGGTCGAAAACCGGGGCCCCCTGGCCGCCGAACCCTCTGCCGGAATAGTCCCCGTTTAAAGCCAGAATATTCTTTATGCCCATCATGGCGAGCTGCAGCGCGCGACTCTCCATGCCCACCCGATTCATATCCCGGCAGGTAAAATGGACAATGACATCCATGCCGATTTCGAAAATATTGTGGCCCAAAACATCAGGACTAAGAGACGGATTGCCGCCCGGATTGTCGGTGATAGAAACAGCGGATACGCGTCCATCGTCAAAAGCGTCCCGGGCAATGCCCACGACGCTGTCCACGGCTCGGCCGGAGGCCTCCCGCCCCGGCACCAGTTCCAGCGTGACCACAAAATGGTCAGGATCGGTAAGGTCTAATTGGAAAACACGCAGCATGTCGATATCCCTAACCCGGACAAGCCGGAACCAAAAAAAGGTCACGAAGAGCACGATCGACAACCCGGCCGCATTCCGCAGATCTGTACGAGGGGCCACGGTCGATCTTGAGAAGACACGAAGAATCACGGAGAAAGATAACTTTAATCACCGCATCAGCATTTAACCAGCCTGTCCAAACACCGGCCGCACTGCCGCAACCAAAAACTAAAGACTTAGACAGGAGGATTAACAGGATTTACAGGATTAAAACAAAAGACAAAGAACTGGACAGGATTTACAGGATTTACAGGATTAAAAACGAAGAAATCTTGACAAGATTTCTGCCTAATACCAAGTTGCGTTCAAGACGGGTGCTTGGAGTCAAGGGGCAGGGACGGTTTTCCCCCTCTCCCGCTCGGGAGAGGGCCGGGGTGAGGGCATATCCCAGGGCATATCCCTGTTCCGTCTTGAACGCAAATTGGTATAAGTTATTGTTTCCCCAGCGCTCTCTGCGGTGAATCGCTTTTAGTCTTTTGGTTGCGGATTGTCCGGGTTAGGTAACTGAAGTGATGCATATCTGATTTCTTATTTGAGCGCTTATGGGGATAAACCCGGGCCGAGTCCAATGTGGCCCCTTATGCTTCCTCCCTATACAGCGGTCTTATCCTGACCCTTCCGGTATCAACCGTAATGATAGCCCCTGAGCGTAGCTCATCTTCATAACGGGCAAGCACCCGCACGGCCACGATTCCTTGCTGCCTGGCCGGGAAAAGTGCGAGTCTCATAATTCCTGAATGGGGAGTTCTGTGGACAATGGCGAGTTCACCGAAATCTTTATCCAGCGTTATGAGCACACGACCTTCGCTGTGCGCTCTGGCAAGAATCTCTTCATCACCGGGATCTTCTTCCCATTCCCCGGTCCATTTGACATCATGGCCTGCAGATTGAAGTTCCTTAACCGCCCCACCCCAAACGCAAGTATCCAAAAGGACTTTCACGTTCCAGTCTCCAGAAGGAGCGGCTCAATTCTTTCATGCCCGACGAGCCTGCGGGCATAGACCAGACAGGCTTGGATGTCTTCCGGCTCAAGCCACGGATATCCTGAAAGGATGATTTCTGGATTGTCGCCTGCTGCAAGCATCCCAAGAATATGCTCCACTGCAAGCCGCCGTCCCCTTATGATCGGTTTCCCACCGAATATTTTGGGGTTTACCGTAATCCGTTCAAGAAGTTTGCTTTCATCCATGGTTTCATCTCACGGTTATGTTAAGGCGTAACTGTTCATCCCAATACTTTACATCTTGTACTATCGCAGAATACAGGCTCAATGTGAAGGGAAATGGTCGAAGATTCATGGGTGTTGCCAAAGCACAAGGGTTTGAGACCCTGATCGGCAGAAACTAACTAAATATGCTGTGTTGCATGGAATCAGAATAAACGGTCAGTCAACAAATATCATTGAGAAGGGGCCAGGCACCCTCTTTTCCGGCATCTGAGCGTCCCGTCTTTTTGGTCGTACTTCTATAGAAATGATCTATCAGTACCTGGCCGAGGGACCCTTCATTGAACAAAGCTTTCTCATCGGAATAGTGAAGCGAGCAATCTATGGTTTCAGGGTGTTCCGCAGGCATATGAATAACTGCTTAAAACTTAAAACTGACAACTGCCCAGCCATGGTGATGGTCGTTCGTATTAAAAATCCTTTTGCGTGAGCCTTTTGCAAAATGTCCTGGATCTACTTTGCGGGCTTCCAGCCCGCAAACCCTTTAAAATGGAGTTTTACAAAAGGCTGGCGCGATACGAAGAGCGCCGCCGTGGAAGACGGCGCTACCATTCCGGCTCAAGAGCAGTGCAGGAATGATGGACTGCGGTTCGGGCGGACCTTCCAATGACAGAGATTTTCATACTACTACGCTCAATTCCCCGTGAATCACTTTATCCGTGATCATCCGTGGCATCCGTAGTTCGCAGTTCGCAGTTCGCAGTTCGCAGTTCGCAGTTCGCAGTTCGTGGTGATCGGTTGCAATCCCTCAATCCCCGCATCAGCATTTCACCAGCCTATCCGAACATTGGCCGCACAGCCGGCTACTTTTGTAATCGATTTCTTCCACATAGGTAGACGATCTCATGACGCATTCCGGATTATGGCAGTGGAAGAGGCCGAAGGTGTGGCCCAACTCATGGACGGCTTCTTTGAGTAGGCGCTCCTGCAGGAGAGCAGGATTTTGCGCAAGACCGTAAAATCGGTTGTCCAGGCGGTAAGAGCTGACAATGGCGCACTGGCCGTTCAAGCGCGCCTCACCGAAGACGAAGGTCAGCACGGGAATAAAGAGGTCCAATCCGGTGACCGCGAGCACTTTGCAAACCGATAGCGGCCGGTCTTGTTCCAACCTTTTGACCATTGCGGAAGAGTTGTACTGGTTCCTCTGTTGATCCAGGAAGGCGCGACAATCGAACTCACATGGCGAAACGGCCACTTCCGTACGGAACCGGGCTTCAAGTTGATCGCTCAAGGGCTTTATTTCGCCGGCAAAATCAATAGTGAGAAGCAGAATCATCGGGAGTATTCAGCTCTTGAGAATTAGCAGCATATTAGACCCAACCCAAGGGCTTAATAGCTTAGGCAATATTTTTTGATTTTGTTGTAAACAGTGGCCCTGTCGACTTCGAGCAGCTGCGCGGCCAGCGAAACGTTACCCCTGGTCCTGTCCAAGGCGAGTTGAATGTGACGTTTTTCAACTTCCGCAAGGGGCAGCACCTCTTCGGCCTCTAGAGAGGAACGCCAGTTGACGGGACAAGGGAGGTCATCCATAGATATCAAAGGAGGCTTTCCCACCACAACGGCCCTTTCTATCGCGTTTTGGAGTTCCCTGACATTTCCGGGCCAGGGCTGCTGTTTAAGCCATTCCATGGTGTGGGGGGCAACGCCTGTAAAGGGCTTGTTCATGGCTGTGCCGAATTTGCGCACAAAATGATTTACAAGCAGCGGAATGTCGGAAGCCCTCTCTTTGAGTGTGGGCAATTGTATGTTGAAAACATTCAACCGGTAGTAAAGATCTTCTCTAAAAGACCCCTCTTTGACCGCCTCTTCCAGGTTCCTGTTTGTAGCGGAAATGATCCGGAAATCCGCTTCTACGACCTGGTTGCCGCCAAGCCGAGTGAACCTCTTCGTTTCGATCACGCGCAGCAAGTCCATCTGGGTCTTTGAACCGATGTTGCCGATTTCGTCGAAGAAAATGGCGCCTTTGTGCGCCAGTTCGAGCTTGCCCTTGCGTCGATACTGAGCGCCGGTGAAGGCCCCCCGTTCGTGGCCGAAGAGTTCGCTTTCCACCAGCGTGTCGGTCATGGCGCCGCAATTTATCGTAATAAGCGGGAAATACTTTCGTTTACTGTTGAAGTGGATGGCCCTTGCGACAAGTTCCTTTCCCGTGCCTGAAGCCCCCTGGATCATAGCCGTAACGTCTGTCTGGGCTACGGTCTGAATGACTTTGAGCATCTCCTGTATCCGCGGGCTTTCGCCAACGATCTCATCGACGGAGATCAGGGAACTGATTTCTTCCTTGAGGCTCAGGTTTTCACGGATGAGCCGGCGCTGTTCGATCGCATTACGCACGAGCCTGCTCAGGTCGTCCGGGTCGACCGGCTTGGTGATGTAATCATAGGCGCCCTGTTTGAGCGCCTGAATTGCGGTGTCCACGGTGGCATAGGCAGTCATAATTATGATTGTAAGCTGGCCGTCTATTTCCCTTAGACGCTTTTGAAGCTCGATCCCGTCCATTCCGGGCATCTTGACGTCGAGCAGTACAATATCGAAGCTTGAATCGCGCAGTTTATCCAGAGCTTCCGCCGCCCCGCCCGCTGTCTCGACACGGTAGCCCTCCGGCATGAACCAATGCATGAGAGACTCGCGCACCGAGGTCTCATCGTCCACAATAAGCATTGACACCTGATCTGGCATTTCTTCTCAATCCCCGCCTTCGGCAAGTGAAGTAAAAAAACTCTATAGAATCGATTCCTTATCTCCACCCGGCTTTAGCTGTCTTGGGAATGTAAGAACAAACGCAGTTCCCCGCCCGGGTTCGGATTCGACTTCGATTTTGCCCTGGTGTCTCAGCATTATGCCGTAAACTACGGATAAACCAAGGCCCGCGCTATGACTGTTTTCCTTTGTCGTGAAGAACGGCTCGAATATGCTCGACCGGATTTGCTCCCCCCTGCCGTTATCACAGACACTGACACGCAGGCAGTCCTGGCCGGGCACATCTGCGGTCTCCACGCTAAGTGCGCCGCCTCGAGGCATTGCTTCCACGGCGTTCATGAAAAGTGCGATCAGCACTTGCACCACCTGGTTTGCATTGCCGACGAAGTTCGGGTCCACGGCCTCCAGCCTGATTGTAGTGCTGATACCATTTATTTCGAAATGGTGGTTGGTTATTGCAAGGCTCTTTTCAATAAGATTGTGCATGTCGATCTTTTCCATGACCGATTCGGAACTTCTGGAAAAACGGAGCAGATTCTTAACGATGTTTCCACACCGTTTGATCTCACTTATGGCTGCGTCTGCATAGCCCGAAATTTTTTGTTTTTCTTCCTCCGTCATGGCGCTGGCAGCGGTCTGACGGGAAATCAGCTTGGCGTAAGTCAGAATTCCGCCCAGAGGATTATTGATTTCATGAGCAACAGTGGACGCAAGCTCACCCATTGAGGCCATTTTGGCCACCTGGACCATCTTTTTGGACAGCGCAATGTTTTCAGCTTCCGCCTTTTTCAGGCTGGACACCATACTGTTAAAAGACTCCGCCAGGTCCGATATTTCATCGTTGCCGTCGACCTTGATGCTGAAGTCCAGATTGCCTTTCTTGACCTCGAGCGGTCCCTCGGCAAGCTTGATCACCCGCCTGTGCACCATCCTCAGGATGAAAAGGCCTGCAAAAAATTCGATTACCAGAATAGCGCCTATCGAGTAAAGAATCATCAGGTTGCGGGTGGCAAGAATCTTGTCGTCCAATTGAGCAAGGTCGAACTGGGAATCGAGCACGCCCAGCACCTTCTGTTCGGAGGCCGGCAAATGGCAGCCGGGCGCCGCGCAGGCGGACTCATTTCGAATTGACTTTAAAGACCCCAGGACACGGTGGCCTCCCGGGGAGGTAAAAATTCGAGACCTGTTGGCTTCCGGAATAAATTCAATGGGCTTTTCGCCGCTATGGCACACGATGCATTGTTCGGCCTTGACGTCCACCTTTTGTCCGATTTCACCGGGGACGGTGCTGAAAATGATGCTGCCTTTCCTGCCGTAAATTCTTATGCCTTCGATTCCGGGCTCTCTGCCCAGGAGGTCGATCGTCTGTTCGACCTCTTTCAAGTTGTTGAACAACATATTCCGGTGCAGCGACAGCGCCCGCAAAAGCAGCTCGTTGGTGCGTTTGCCCGCCAGGCTTATTTCCTCCATCGCGAACTGCCTGTTGGCCCGGATAATGACTGTTGTCAGGGAAATGAAAACAACTGCGCTGACAAACAAGAGCAGGCAAAAAAGCCTGAAAGCGAGTGAATTGGAAATATTGCGCACAACCTTTTCCTAGTGTTTTGCGGAATGCTCGAATTGTAGACCAATACTACCTCCTTTTCAAATATAGCAACATATTAGTCAACAATTCCCTGAAAAGGCCCGCAATTTTTCCCGGCCCGGTGCGCACCACCAATACGGGAAGTTGAGCGCGGTTGACGATCTCTCGAGTTACGTCACCCATCACATACCTGTAGAGTTTTTGTTCGGCGGGAGCGGAACCGGACACCACCAGATCGTAATCGCCTGTTTGCAGCTCTTTTAGCAACTCCGGCACTACCAATCCATGCCGCAGTCTTATCTCGCCAAAAACGCCGAGCCGCTCCAACAAATTTTTCTGATACCGCAGGGCCCTGCCAAGCTTTGAATTCGATGCCAGCAGGCGGTCGGCATTTTCCTCGAACGCCATCAGGTCCGCATACACAGCGGGGGGCTCCTGCATAACATGAAATAAATTAACGGCCGCATGGATGCACCGGGCGAGCTTTCCGGCGAATTCCACAGCCTTGTTGGTATGAGAGTCGCCACTTGTGCAAAGGAGAATTCTACGCAGTTCGGGAGCGCTGCAAAAGACCACCAGCACCGGAGGTTCCACCGACTCGATAATTCTATGGGCACTGCCGGCCTGTGCGGATAACCACCAGGGGGCGATAAGGCTTAGCATTTTCCCTTTGCATAGTGCGCCAAGCACCACCAGGTCATACTGATTCTCAGTGGTGTGGTTGATGATTTCGCGCACCGGGTCCCCTACCCTTGTGAACGCCTTGACACTGATTTGGCGCTCCCTGAAAATATCCTGCGCGCGCACGACGGCTTGAGTCAGCGCACTCTCGCGCCGGGCCCTCGAGGTGATTGCCAGCACCGACGGTTCAGCCCGGCAGGCGACCGTGATCTGCGCACCGAATCGCAGCGCGGCTTCCCACTGGATGGAATCGTCGATGCAAAAAAGTATCTTCATTTCTTCCGCCATTATTTGAAATGTTGTCCGCTCATCAAACTGTAGACCATGAGTGCCGCCCCGATAAGAGGCAAAGGGACAAACGCCAGCCTGATGCGCGGGCCGTGGAAATATTGAGTCATTTTGGCGCCTATCTGCGCGCCCACCGCCGAGCCGGCGTGCATGACCAGCGCCACCATAATATCCACATTGCCTTTCAACGCATGGGTCAAGGTCCCATAGCCGGCCGAAATGATGATTTCAAATAAATCGGTGCCCACTGCGACATGGGTGGGCACCCCCAGCAGGAAGACCATCGACGGCATTCGAACGTAGCCTGCGCCCCCGCCGAGAAACCCGCTGACCACTCCTCCGACATATGCCAGGGCCAGAATGGCCCACAGTGAAATCCGTTCGATTCCGGAGTCGGGCAGTGAAATCATCGGTCGCAGTTGAAAACGGTGAATCATTTTTGAAACGTGCCCAAAGGCCGACACATCTTCTTTCATGCCGGCCGTATTGTGCGTTCTCATCGTTTTTATGCTCTCCCAGCCCATGAACGCTGAGATTGACACGAGTACCGCGATGAAAACGATGCCCACAACGAAATCTACGTTAGACCGGCGTTTGAGCGCTTCGATCAATTGTGCGCCCGTTTCGACTCCGGCGATGGTGCCTGCAACCATTATCATTGCCAGCTTGCGGTCAACGTTCCCAAGCGCTCTGTGTGTCTTGGCCCCCACGATTGCTTTCCCGACAATGTGTGACAAATCGGTGCCGACCACAAAGTTCATCGGCATGCCTGCCGCAAATAGCGCGGGTCCGGCCAGAAAACTTCCCCCGACCCCGAAAAAACCGCCCATAACGCCTACCACAAAGCCGACCCCCATCAGGTAAGCCGCAGAAATGTGAGTTACAGAGATCAGGAAGTCCATAGGCCGCCTACTTTTTCTTTTCTTCAGGTTGTTCTTTACCAAGGTCCCGCAGCGCCGCCGCCACCGAAGGATAAACCGTAAAATCCGCCAGAAGGGCCCTGTTGAAGAGCACCTCCCGAAAATGGCCCTTGACTTCGCACAGACCCATCATGATATTCTCTTCTTTGAGACTGCTGCGCAGATCAACCAGCGCTTCCGCTCCGGTCGCATCCACGTCTACTATGGCTTCCGCATTGATTAGGAAGAATGAGACCGGAAAACCGGCCGTATCTATGAGTTCCTGAACGCGCCGTGCGAAGTGGCCGGCATTGAAGAAGAAAAGCGGGCCTGCGAAACGGTATACCAATAACCCGGGAACATTCGCCGGCTTGCGGATTGTTTCATGAGGGCGAAACAATCGGAGCAGCACTGAAATGAACGCTCCCGTGCGGCGGACCACGTGTGAAATCCCGCTCGTCAGCCTCTCGAGCGCAAAGCCCTGCATAGAGATAAGCGTCAACGCCAGGATCGCATAGAGAGTCTTGTGGTAGTCGAAAACCGGTTTAAGAAAACCGTTAAGAAATTGTAAAACCAGAAAAAAGTACCCGGATATGAAGCAGGCATAAATCAGGATTTCAAGCAGGTATTCTCCGAATGAAGCTAATTTTTTGTGGAAACCTCGAACGGTAATGAAAAACTTCACCCGAATGCTCCAGTGCGATCCTGAATGCAACTGCTCTATATCAAAACATAATCTCAGATTTGACGAATACTCATACTGAAGGGAAAATCAAATGGCTCAGTTGAAAAAAATGGTGATCATAGCTGCATTTCTCATGGTCTGCGGCAGTTGCGCTTTTGCACAGGCACAACAACAATCGCCCCCGCCACCACGGGGGGGAGAGCAGGCAGCGGACCCCCGGATGGAACAGGCTATCGATATGATGTTCCGTGAGATGGACACAGACCATGACGGGAGAATAAGCAAAAAAGAATGGGATGCCTTTCATGAAAAGCAATTCAAGCGGCTTGACAAAAACGGCGATGGGTTCATCACCAAAGATGAGGTCAGGGCCGACATGAAGGAAAGAATGAGAAACATGGAATGAGATAAGACAGTCGACAGTGGTCAGTGGTCAGGAAAACAATAAAACAGGGTTCGGCAGGTGGGGCTGTTTCTCCGGGCTCGCGGTCTTCTCTGCGGGCAATCAAATTCCAACGCAGAGACGCAGAGATCGCGGAGAAAATCGGACAACTTATGTGTCCGAAGACGGACTTGAGTTGACACATTGCATAAAAAAGGGTGGTCAGGTGCCCTCTGGGTCTCTGCGGTGAATCTTTTTTGGTTTCCGGCTTGTCCAAGGTTCGGCTTTATTGGGGCCGCAAACCCGAGTAGTCACCGGACAGGTCCGTAATGGTGGGATTTTTACCGCACAGGGGGCATGCGGGGTCTTTATTGACCGTGAAGGTCCTGAAGTCGGCGCTCAGGCAATCGTAGACAAGGAACCGCCCCATCAGTGTTTTGCCCACACCCAGGATTAATTTAAAAACCTCGGCGGCCTGAACCAGGCCGATTTGCCCGGGAACCACCCCGAGCACGCCCACTTCACTTCAGGTAGGGGCAGTGCCTGGCGGAGGTATATCCGGGAACATGCATCGCAGGCAGGGCCCGCCCTCCCGGGGATGAAAAACGCTCGCCTGCCCGTTAAAGCCGATCGCTCCTCCAAATATATAGGGCTTTCCCGCAAAAAAGGCCGCATCGTTTAAGAGAAACTTTGTCTGGAGATTGTCGGAGCCATCGACAACAACGTCGTAGGCTTTGACCAGCTTCAATGCGTTTTCGGGCGAAAACCTTTCCCGGCAGGTAGTTACGGCGACGTCCGGATTGATTTCGCGCAGCTTCTCAATGGCCGCTTCAGTCTTTAGCTTTCCCACGTCGGCGGTGCTGTAGAGGACCTGTCTGTGGATGTTGCTCAGATTCACCGTGTCGAAATCGACTATGCCCAAGGCGCCTATACCGCCGCCGGCGAGGTAGAGGGCGATCGGACTGCCCAGGCCGCCCGCGCCCACGATAAGGACCCTGGATCCAAAGAGCTTCAACTGGCCCTCTTCACCAACCTCGGAAAGCAGCATCTGCCTGGAGTACCTGTTGATCTGAGGGGCCGCCATCGCCCCTTTGACCACTATTTCGCGGCCCGCCTCAACCCAGGCCTTAAATCCTCCGGCCATGGACTTCACATCTCTATACCCCATGCTCTTCATCCGGGCAGCGGCCCCTCGGGAACGGCCCCCTGAGGAACAATAGAGGACAACAGGCTTGGTCTTATCGGGTAGTTGTTCCTCGACCCTTGCGTCGAGCATGCTTAGAGGCAGGTGCAAAGCTCCTTCGATACGGCCGGCAGGCAGTTCTCTTTCCTCCCGTATGTCCAAAAGACGCACCTTGCATTGGCTGTTCTCGATCATCTCCAGTGTCTGGTCTATGGAGAGATCGATGGAATGATCGCCGGGCGAATCCTTGGGATGTTTTGAAGCTTGCACGGCTGTTGCCTCTCAAAAAGTACACGTTCACCTGAATTCCCAGTGAAAATGATATCTTATTTTTGCTCTTCATCCAATGCAAATGGTAAACTGAGGTACCCGTTCATTGTTTTCCGGCAAAGAGTTTTGCGAGAACCAAAAGCTATTTGTGATTCATAAAGTACTTGTAAAAGGCGAGTTGAACCATGCCGTTGGAAATTTCGCCATTTTCAATCATGCGGGGAATCTCGTCCAATGGGAGCAAAACAACCTCGATATCTTCCCCGTGATCCGGCTGTGGCTCACAGGTCAAGTGGACGTTGCCTGCCAGAATGAAAAAACCCCGATTGTCCAACACGGCAGGCTGGGGAAAACAGGACCCAATTAAAATATATTCAGGGGCCTCGTAGCCGGTTTCCTCCTTGAGTTCACGTTTGCCGGCGGCCTCCGGGGAAGTGTCGCCCGGATCGATCAGGCCGCCGGGCAGTTCCAGGCTGACTCCTTCTATCCCATGGCGGTACTGGCGAACCATGACCACTCTGCCATCGGCGGTCAGGGGCAGGGTCATGACCCAGTCGCTAAAGGAGATCGCTTTGACTTCCATAGCAGCGCCGGTTCTGGGTGATTGGACGATTTTAGTATGAATCTTGAAAATTCTATGATCCTCAAGGGGTTTTCGTTCCAGGATTTTCCATTCCAGAATCATTGATTGAAAAACCTCCCGGGCGGCGGGACAAAATTCAAGAGCGGGCGGGGATAAACCCCATAAGCGCTTAAATAAGCAGCGCTTGAACATTGCCTGTAATTTCAATGCCCCAACGGGGCAACATAATTTAGCCCTGGGTAAGCGGAAGCGCCACCTTGGGTTTTTGCGCCCCAAACACATTGCCCTGAAAGGGCTACATAGAAATCGTCCTGTGTTAGTAGCTGCGTTTTGCAACACGAATTTTATGTAACCCCTACGGGGTATAGGAAAAAATAAATATAGAACCCCACACCCAGGGTGGCGCTTTGCTGACCCTGGGCTGAATTATTCAGCCCTTTCAGGGCTTACACGCAAATTCTGAAACACTTTAGGTAACTGAAGTCATGCATGTCAGATTTCTTATTTAAGCGCTTATGGGGATAAACCCCGCCCCTACGGCGCCGTCACGCGGTGCTTATACAGGGGAGAGTCTCTTTTTCTTGCCACCGCCGGAGGCAGCGGCGAACCCGGCCGGCGGTCCCACCGCCTCTCCGCTCCATCGCCGAAACAGGGAATTATCGATACCGAAGTAGTCGAATATTTTTCCGATGGTCTGATCGATGATGTCTTCGATAGTCTTGGGCTGATGGTAAAAGGAGGGTACCGGGGGCAAGATATGAGCCCCCATATCAGCAGCCATGCTCAACAGGCGCAAATGCCCCTTATGAAGGGGCGTTTCTCTGACTACCAGGCAGAGCTTTCGCTTTTCCTTCAATACGACGTCGGCAGCGCGCACCAGCAGATTGTCGCTGTAAGAATTGGCAATTCCGGACAGTGACTTGAATGTGCAGGGCACCACCACCATACCGGCCGTAATAAATGAGCCGCTGGATATGGAAGCCGCCATGTTTTTGTGATCATAAACGAAGTCCGCAAGTGACATGACTTCATCGGGCGTGTAGGGGGTTTCTATCTCGATGTTCAGTTTGCCGGATTCGGAAATGATCAGGTGGGTCTCATAGTCTGTCTGCTTAAGCAGTTGCAGGCATCGAACACCATATATTACGCCGCTTGCACCGGAAATACCGACAATGATACGTTTTTTCATGTTTCACCCGCGTCCACCGCTGAGGAGTTGAAGGAAAAGGATTCACCACAGAGACACATAGAGCACAAAGGAAGCCGGAATTCAACAAGATCAAAAGAAACCGGCATTTCTGTTAATCCTTTACCAATACCAAGCTTTTCTCTGTGTCCTCTGCGTCTGTGTGGTGAGATGTTTTTAGGCTGCGACCGGTTCGGATCGGTCTATAACTTCCACGATTCGATACCCCTTTTCTCGAAGTGCATCTACGACCGCTGATAAATTTGATGTTCTCAACCGCAGAAGCAGCCGTTTTTTTCCAGTCTCTGGACTAGGCAGCATGAAGAAGCTGTAGAGAGCTGCCCCGGCGGCGCAAGCGGTGCGCACAATATCATTGCCCATCACCTGTGTAAAATTATCGCCTTCAACGGTAATTCCGCACAGTTTCTCTTCCACCCCGAGGATTTGGTAAAACGTCTTGAAAATATCCCGATCGCTTATAGTTCCCACAAGCTTATCTTCGTCCATTATCGGGAAAAAGCCGCGGCCGAGTTTGACGCCTTTTTCCAAAGCCGTTTCCACCGTGTCGTGGATGGAAAGAGTAATGGGTTTGCGGACCATCAAATCTTTAACCTTCATCCGCGTGTTAAAAAAGTTCATTTCATGGACGCTTTGAGAAGCAGTGACGAAGGAGGCTGCCTGCCGAATATCGCGGCGGGCCAGAATACCGCGAAGCTTGCCATCATCGACCACCGGTAAGAAGGGCACCTTCAGTTCATTAAAAAGCTCACGCGCACGACTGGCTGTCATGTCGCTGTTTATTGTCACCGGGTCTTTCTGCATCCAATTGACGATGAGCATGCTTTTACTCCTTTGAATTACGATGCGCTGAACAACTCTTGTGCGGCCTTTGCCAGGGCCAGGGCAAATTCAGGCTCTTCCATATTTGCATCGACCAGTGAGAGCTGAATTTCGGGCTTCAGGAGACCTCGCAACTCCTCTATAAAGACCCTATCCTCATCGGGGTCGAAAGTGGGAAGGCCCGGGGCATCCGCCGAAGACCACCCTTTTAGAGGAATCATCACCAGGGTGGGTCCCGCGGCTTTGTTAAGCTTTTCCGCGAAGGCCCTCGCCACCAGCTTCAACTCATCGGGAGAAAGCCTGATCCACGTGCGAAGCTTATCCAGGTCGTATTTCCTGCGCTCATGATACTCCGGTTTGTACTTGGACTTGGACGGAGTCATGAAATTTACGCTGCAAGTCGATATAATCTGCGGGATCCCCTTTTTGCCCGCGGCTTCCATTCGCTCCGGCCCGGCATCGCGCATAAAACCGAAAAGATGTTCACCGACACCCCCCGGAGCCAAATCAACCACTGCGTGAAAGAAACCCTCGCCGATCATTTTCTCCATGGCGCGATCACAGACACCTGCGGCCGAGAATCCGATGACCTGGTAACCGGCCTTTTCCAACTCGGCGTGCACGGCGCTGGCGCACTTCTCACACGGGCCAAGCATGGTTATTGCCACCGCACGTTTGCCAACAGCCATTGGCGAGGTGATATCATCCGAGACCATTCCCAGCATGGCGTGGGCTGCCCGGTCAATCACATTTTTGAGTATATCTGACAAGCCTGCGATTTCAACGACCGAATGGAACAGGAC
The DNA here is from genome assembly GCA_900290365.1 of Syntrophobacter sp. SbD1. GTDB lineage: Bacteria > Desulfobacterota > Syntrophobacteria > Syntrophobacterales > Syntrophobacteraceae > SbD1. The sequence goes on from OMOE01000129.1 coordinate 23,620, forward strand.
GATATCTCCGGTGTCAATATATCGCGTTGACAAACCGGGAAGGGCGGCGGTCGAGGAGACCATTATCTTGGGTATCCCGAAGGGCAGAGTACGCATCACGTCAGTCGCCATCAGCGACCCGGTCGAGCCTCCGATAGCAATAACTCCGTCAAGCCGCCCCTGGGCAGAAAGCTCCTGAGCGATTCTGGAAGCACCGGCTATAGTGATGTCGGTAATCCGGGAACGCTGTTGTGATCCTGAGATCTCCTCAAGGCTGCTGCCGCCGGCAGCAGCCACCCGGGCGGGAGTAATGTCCGCAGGGGAGTCTGCACTCCCCCGCATGGAGATATCCATAAGGATTGGACTCAGCCCCAGCGCCTTTATTACCGAGCGCAGGTAGAGGGTTTCCTCCCCCTTTGTATCAAGAGTAGCAACGATCAATATATGTTTAGCCACGGGCATTCACCTTCTCAGCGATATCCTTTTTCAAGACTTCCTTGTTGACTTTGCCCGAATCGCCTACGGCCGGGAATTCACTGACTATTTCCAGGCGCTCAGGCAACTTGAACATGGCCAGCTTCTTGGATTTGAGAAATTCCACCATGTCCTGGAAGGCAAACGTTTGACCCGGCTTGGGGATCACATAGGCGCAGGTGCGCTCTCCCATTTCGCGGTCGGGATAGGGCACCACGGCCACCGACGACACCTTGGGATGGTCGTTGAGCAACCCCTCGATTTCCGCAGGGTAGATGTTTTGACCGCCACGAATAATCATGTCCTTGGCGCGTCCCAGTATCCACAGGCAACCCTGGTCGAACTTGACGATATCTCCCGTAGTGGTCCAGCCTTCAGGGTCGAATACCGTTGCAGTAAGCTGTTCGTCCCTGTAATAGCCGGCCGGTGCATGGGGACCTCTGAAATAGAGTATGCCGGGTTCTCCGTCGGGCACTACCTCCCCGGTGTCCTTATCCACAAGGCGAACCTTGTTGCCGGGCAGCATCCGTCCTACGGTTCGACGGCGCAGGTCCTTGGTGTCTTCCACTCGGCATCCCGAAACCGATCCCATGTCCTGGGTGCCAAGGTCGCTGGTGATCGAAGCCTTAAGCGCAATTTCGGCTTCTTCAGCGACCTGAGGAGGCAGGTAACCGCCTGCTGAGCGGATAAAGCGAAGGGAGCTAAGGTCATACTTTGAAGTGTCGCACTCCAGTATACGCACCAGGTGGGTAGGAACCACACCGATTGCCGTGGCTTTTTCCCTCTCAATGAGCGCCAGGGCCTCTTCGGGTGAAAATTCCTCGAGCATCACCGTCTTGGCGCCGGCCAGAGGCGCCGCAAAATACGTGAGGGTCCCTGCCGCACCGCCGGCATGGGGTGCTATTGCCACTGTAATGTCGTCTTTAGTGAGTCCCCAGATATCTACACGGCCCTTCGAAGTGCACACCCTCGGGGCGGTTGGCCATTCAACCAGTTTGGGTATCCCGGTAGTACCGGAGGTGGTGGTCAAAAGCGCTACATCATTTGTTGCGCTAAAGCGCCTCGCCTCCAGCACCTTTTCATCCACGGGCCGCTGAGCCCGGGCCTGAGCCATCCCGGTTATGGAATAAGTGCCCTCGGGAGCGCCCTTGGGAACCTCATCATCGAAGAGGAAAAAATACTTAAGGTGGGGAAAACGTTTCTGGAGATCGCGGTACATTTCGAGGTAATCAAATTTACGATATACATGCGGGATCACCACAGCGGTTGCCTGCGTGCGCTCGACCATGTATTCCAATTCACGCTCTCGAAGGTAAGGGTACACTGTCAAAGAGATGCAACCGGCCCTTTCACAGGCGATGCGCGACAGAAAGCCAAATACGCTGTTTGGAGACTGGATGATAATGCGTGCATCCTTTGGAATACCCATCTCCACCCAGGAAACGGCAATCGCATCCACCAACTTTTTAGCCTCGGACCAGGTCAGGCGGTACTTTGAATCCACCAGGGCTTCTCGGTCACCGAGTTCGCGCGCGTTGCGTTGCCAGGAATCGAAGAATAGTTCCTGCGTCCAGTGGCCCGCACCCAAGAATTCATTAATCATCGCCTCGGTATATCTTATCGGTTTCAATGTAGTGCCTCCTTAAGCTCTAGAGCCCCAGCTCGGCCCAACGGCTCTTTACGCGCTTGACCATTTCCGGGTCCAATTCGATCGGAACAGGTTTATGTTTCCATTCATAGGGAATCGTGGCATCCATGAGCAGACGCCCGGTGATCTCCCTGGCTTCGATAGGAAGCGAAGGATCGAGCGGAGTGGACCGGCCCCGCCTGATTATCTGGCAGCGGTTTGGCTGGAACCTGAAGGCAACAGCGTACATGACGCGGGGAATGTCCCATGGATCGATATCTTCATCCACTACGATGACAGTCTTTAATCCATAGGCACCCATCTCGGTGGAAATGGCGGCGGTAAGGACCTGGTCCACGTGACCGGGGTACATCTGCTTTATGGAGATGATGGCTATAAAGCGTCCGGCGGCTTCAGGCGGGCAATATACGGCTTTTAGTCCCGGGATTTTCATGGCCAGCAGTTGCTGCCAGAGTGCTGCCCCGTAGGACAGAGACAAGGTCATGTGCGTATCGGTTACCGCACGGCCCACGGTAGTGCCCCAGAAAATCGGATTATTGCGGAAAGTAACGCATTTGACATCGACGAAATTGCGGGGGTCGGTGCCTACGCCGGAATAGTAGCCGGTATATTCGCCAAACGGTCCCTCATCCATGAACTTGTCGGCATCGACCTCCCCTTCCACCACGATTTCAGCATGGGCCGGAATAGGCAGGTCGACCGTCTCGCCCCTCACCACTTCCACGGCTTCACCACGGATTCCGCCGACATAGTCATATTCAGATTCAAAGGCCGAGACGCGGGCAGCCCCGAGAATGAAAAGCAGCGGGTCGCACCCCACTATGCAGGCCACCGGCATGGGTTTTTTCATGGCCTGATACTTTTTGAGCATGATATCGGAATGCTTGCCCTTGATAAACATGCATCCGAGCTTGTCTTTTGCCAGCAACTGTGCCCGGTATGTCCCAAGGTTTACCCAGCCGGTTTCCGGGTCTTTGGTGATGAAAAAGTGTGCGGTCCCGAAGTAGCGTCCGCCGTCCAGCGGGTAGTACTTGGGCACTGGAAATTTAAAGAGATCGATATCCTTGCCGGTAACGATGTTTTCTTTGCAGGGAGCCTTTCCCTTATCTACCCACGTGGGGGGAATTTTGTGTTCTCCCAACCTGGCCCAGGCCGCGTAAAGATCGGTCAGCGAAGAATTTTCAGGCTGTCCCATGATCATCGCCAGCCGCTGGGTGCTCCCGCAAACGCTGGTAATTACGGGAGTTTTATATCCCTTTACATTCTCGAACAACAGCGCCGGGCCTCCGGCTTCCTCGTTGAGTTTGGCAATGTGGGACAGCTCCAGGTCCCAGTCCACTTCCGCTGTGACCCGCTTTACCAGCCCCTTCTCCAAGCCCTGTTCGATGAAATCTCTCATGCTCTTCATTGGTTTACGTCCTCCTTTTCAACGGTTTGGTTTGATCTATCCCTTTCGCCAATCAGGATCACGATGTCCAAGGCGCCAGGAGGGCTACAGCCCCAGCTCGGCCCATCGGCTCTTTACGCGCTTGACCATTTCCGGGTCCAATTCGATCGGAACAGGTTTATGTTTCCATTCATAGGGAATAGTGGCATCCATGAGCAGACGCCCGGTGATATCTCTGGATTCGATAGGAAGCGAAGGATCGAGCGGAGTGGAGCGGCCCCGATTGATTATCTGGCAGCGGTTTGGCTGGAACCTGAAGGCAACAGCGTACATGACGCGGGGAATGTCCCATGGATCGATGTCTTCATCCACTACGATAACTGTCTTTAAGCCATAGGCTCCCATTTCAGTGGAGATGGCAGCAGTAAGGACCTGGTCCACATGTCCCGGGTACATTTGCTTCATGGAGATGATGGCGATAAAGCGCCCGGCGGCCTCAGGCGGGCAGTAGACGCCCTTGAGTCCGGGGATCTTCATGGCCAGCAGTTGCTGCCAGAGCGTAGCCCCATAGGAGAGCGCCATTGTCATATGTGTATCAGTTACCGCACGTCCAACTGTAGTGCCCCAGAAAATTGGATTGTTTCGGTAGGTAACGCATTTGACATCGACGAAATTGCGGGGATCGGTACCTACGCCTGAATAGTAGCCGGTGTATTCTCCAAACGGCCCTTCATCCATGAACTTGTCGGCATCGACTTCCCCTTCCACCACGATCTCCGCATGGGCAGGGATAGGCAGATCAACCGTCTCGCCCCTTACCACTTCCACCGCTTCGCCGCGAATACCTCCGGCAATGTCATACTCCGATGTAAAGGCCGAAACGCGGGCAGCCCCGAGGATAAAGAGCAGCGGATCGCACCCGACGATACAGGCAACCGGCATGGGTTTTTTCATGGCCTGGTACTTTTTTAGCATTATATCGGAATGCTTTCCCTTGATAAATTGGGTGCCGAGCTTGTCTTTTCCCAGCAACTGGGCCCGGTAGGTCCCAAGGTTAACCCAGCCGGTATCCGGGTCTTTGGTGATGAAAAAGTGTGCAGTCCCGAAGAATCGACCGCCGTCGAGGGGGTAGTACTTGGGCACGGGAAATTTGAAGAGGTCTACATCTTTGCCCATCATGATGTTTTCTTTGCAGGGAGCTTTATCGACCCACTTTGGCGGAACAGCATTGTCTCCCAGCTTCGCCCACGCCACGTAAAGGTCTGTGAGGCTGGAATCGGCGGGCTGGCCCATGATCATCGCCAATCGCTGGGTGGTCGTGCACACGCTGGTTATGACGGGGGAATCATATCCCTTTACATTTTCAAACAGCAGGGCTGGACCTCCGACCTCCTCGTTGAGTTTTGCTATGTGGGACAGTTCCAGGTTCCAGTCCACTTCAGCCTTGACACGCTTTACCAGCCCAAGCTCCATGCCCTGGTTGACAAAATCTCTCATACTCTTCATTGTTTGGTTCCCCAATTCCTTCGAAAATTGTTAACGAACTTTTTTCCCCGCCAGTAAACCGGCAAGGATATGGTCCATTACGGAGGACTTAGGCGGGCACACAGGCTCGCATTTCCTGCCGCTCCAAACCGTTTCAGGCCTGCTTTGCAGAATCAGTACCCGCCCGCCCGCCGGCAAGTCCTTATCGATTGCCCATTCGATGTCCATCGGCTTGCCATAGTGAGCCTCGATGAGCTTGCCGATTCGAGCCAGTTCGATTGCCTCTTCATCAATAATGCATTGATTGCAGGCTCGTTCCGGCGGACATTCGTGCTGCTCGACACACTGGGTTTCAAAATTGGTGGTGAAGAAGCATTCCTTGGCTGAAATCGTGCGTTTGGCGATTTCCAAAGTCACCTTGTTAACCTGGAAATTGTCCGGCGTACACAGGCCGCTTACCACGCTTTCCCCAAACCCCCAGTTGGCGTCGATAACGATCGTGGACCGGTCTCCGTTTGCAGGATTGAGGGTAAACATGACCCCAGCGGTAAATGCATTGACCATTTTTTGAATCCCCACCGAAATTGAGACCGCAGTATCCTCAAATCCCATCTTTTTACGGTAGGCAATGGCACGGGCGGTAAAAAGGCTCGACCAGCACTTGCGTATGTGATGAAGAATGCCGTCTACTCCCCTGACCCACAGGAAGGTATCCTGCTGGCCGGCAAAACTTGCACCGGGAAGGTCTTCGGCCGTGGCGCTGGAACGGACGGCAACAGGCGCCGCGGGGACCTGGCAGCGATTGGAGAGAAGGCGGTAAAACTCTCCAATATAGTCTTCAAGCTCGATGCTTATCGGTTTACTCTCTATCAGGAGCCGAATGGCCCGGCTGGCCATCTCCCCACTGGCCGTATCCTCCGGCCTAACCGGCTTGAGCAAGCGATTGATTTCCTCATCGATGCCGTTTTCTTCGATGAAGCGGTTGTAAGTTTCAGTAGTCACGGCGAAACCGGGCGGCACCGGAATCTGTGCTTTTAGAAGTTCTCCCAGGCTGGCGCATTTTCCGCCAACTAACGGGACAGAAGATAAGTCGCATTCCTGGAACCAAAGTACGTATTTTTCTCGTTGTTCCACTGAGATTCCTCCTGCCCAGTATCGGAAAAGGGGGGCAGGGGAGAAAACATCCCGCGCCCCCTTCGATTCGATTTATCTTTTGATGTTCACCTTGCCGGTACTTCCATCCACCTTTATATACATTCCGGTTTTAATGATGGAAGTGCCCTGGCCGGTGCCGACAATTGCAGGCACTCCGTACTCGCGGCAGACTATGGCGGCATGACACATGATACCGCCCACATCGGTGACGCAAGCCTTGATCTTCTGGAAAGCGGGCGCCCAGGAAGGAGAGGTTGTAGGTGCAACAAGGATTTCTCCATCCTGCAACTGGTCGATTTCCTTGACCGATCTGCACACCCGGGCTATACCCTCGACCACTCCGGGCGATCCTGCAAATCCCGTAATTTCCGTAACTTTGTCCGGGTCTCCGATGTCTCTGAGCTTTGCCCAGGCAGACATGCTTTCGTTGGTGATGCCCCATAGAACAATGGTAAAGGGTTCTGTAATGGTTTCCGGAGGCTTGCCCACTGCCGGCGGTGGGGTCCATTCCTTAAATTTTTGGTATACGCCCTTGCGCCATTCGATCTCCTTTGGCCAATAAAGAGGGCCGTAAGCCTTGCTGCCGGTGGCCCATCCGGTTACCAGGTCCCAAAGAGCATCCTTGATTTCGGAGCGCTTCAGATACCAGATATCTTCTATGTCGTTGAGGAAGCCGTGATCTTTCATAATGGCGCTCACTTCCCGCAGCTTGTTCCAGAAAATCGAATGGAACCAGTGTTCCACAAAGAACAGGTGGTTTTCGACATACGGGAACACCAGCTTCGACGTACTATGGAGCTGGTCGAAAGTCATACGGTCCTCTTCGGTCTGGAGCAGAGCGCGGTATTCCTTTACCAACCGCTCGCGCTCTTCCTGAATCTTGGCCAGAGGGCGATCGATTCCATGGCCCTGTTTCAATTTTTCAATGTAGAGGCGTATCGAGTTGAGCGGAATATTCAGATCGTCATTCCAACTGGAATCATGATGGTACCAGCCGGTGCCGGTAGAGATGTAGAACCAGGGGTCTTTGGCTCCGTCCCAGGCTTTGAGCCAGGTGCGCCCACTCTCCGATGATTCGAGCTGACGGGTGACATTATCGATTGTACCCCCGCCCAGGATCTGATCGGCTACCCCGGTTTCAACGGCCAACTTGGCCAACTTTTTCAATTCCTCATCAGGCTGATAAATAATGACGTTGATGCCGCCAACCATTTGAGTAACTTTTTGGAGCGGTATATCCGGAAAAACTCTGGTGCAGAAATCGACAAATGTTACGTAGGCGGCATACCCGAGATTCAGGAATTCAAAATGATATTGCCAGCAGCGAATACCGAGATCGATAAGCTTGTCGTAGTTTGCAAGGAGCTCGTAACCGCTGGAAGTCCCCAGCCCTTTTGTTACTACTGCAAGCTCTTCCATTTCAGGGAGAAGTTTGATCTTAAGTTCCTTAAGCTCATTAATGATCTCCCGCATTTTCTTTTCCCAGTTGTCATGGAGCTCGTCCCAGTGTTCGAAGTAGTAGCCCGCGCGTTCCATGAACAAGGGAATGCGCGCCTGGATTTCATTGGGATCGGACACGGGGACCGGAGTAATGTAAATGTTTCCGTTAATAATACGATGGTCTACACCCATTGCAGGCGGCACCATAAAAATACGGGTGTTAAACTGGGACAAAGCCAGAAACCACGCCTCATCCCAAATAATATCGAACGGGTACATCGGTTCCGGATAATGCAGCCCGTCGTTGAACCAAAACATGTTCTCTTCGTAAGTCTTACGTTCCTTGTCCTCGGTTGAGAACAAATAATGGTAAGGGTACATACGTTCCCACCCTTCGGTGCCCGGTATAGTTTCAATCTCATGGGGCGAAGGGAACTTTTGATCTCCCATAGCAAACCTCCTTTTTGAAGTTTAATAGCGGGCGGGGGTAAACCCCGCCCCTACGGCGCCATCACGCGGTTCTTTTGTAGGGGAGGCTTTTTCCTGCCGCCGCCGGAGGCAGCGGCGAACCTGGCCGGCGGTCCCACCGCCTCCCGAAGCACCCGATTTGAACCCAACTCTTAAGCCTTCATGGAGATTCCATTTCGAGTATTCGATTGCGGCGGAACAATAAATTCAGCTTGAGATCAGCAGGTCCAATGAAGGACCGGAGAGAAGCGGATCAATTCCGTATGAAAGCCAGGCGCCACAGGAGCAATAGAGAGAAATCAGAGCCGGAATGGCAAACAGTTTTCATCACGCGGTACAAGAGTGCATTAATAAGAAAAAGTTGTCAATTCAATAAGAATTATATTATCCATAACCAAAGCTTATGGATAAATTGCTTTACGAAGCTCTTCTCGGCTTTCGAAAAAATTGGGGAATGGGGAAAGGCGCAGAACGCACCGCGCACCCAGGAGGCTACATCGTGCGAAGAAGCTCTTCATAGGTATCGAATACCCTGTCCGGCAATGCTGCCAGGATCTCCTGCCTCGCATTCTCCCCGTTTGTAATGATCATCACTTTGAGTCCCGCATTTCTTGCTGCATGAACATCGTCGAGGCTGTCTCCCGCAAAGATGCTGCGGTCCTTTTCCACTCCCATCCTGTGCAGCGCCAGGTTTATCCCGTCGGGACCCGGTTTTAGATTCGCAACGTCATTACGGCTCAAAACAACATCGAAGACAGCCTCCAGACCGAGCTTGAGCAAAGCTTCGGTCAGGGCCTTACCTCCAACGTTGCTGACCAACCCGATCCGAATGCCCCTTTTCTTCAGAGTATTCAGGAAATCTTTGGCTCCGGGTCTGAGATTCCAACGCGTCAGGGCATCCAGGTCATAGCTGTCATAAATACGGCAGATCTCATCGCGCACATCTTCAGGCCGAACTCCTATTTCAGGCGCCACCTGCATGGCTTCTAGCAACAGGGTGGAATATTTTCTGCTGCGAATTCGGGTCCTGGCAAAGCCCATCGTCTCAAGTTTATTCAAAACGTCTTCAACCGCTTCCGGAATCTTCCACTCGAAGCTAACCAGAGTCCCCTCAAAATCAAAAAGCATCGCATCGAGATTTTCCGTAAAATGAGGTTGCATGGATTACCTCAATCGAATCAGTCTCACGTGGCCCCTAATACGGACCCCCGCCGTTGACTTAAGGCGGGGGTTATCCGTTGTTATCTCGTGATGTGGATCTTACCGGTATTTCCATCCACTCTGATATGCATGCCGGTCTTGATGACTCCGGTCGCCTGCCCGGTACCCACGACAGCCGGCAAGCCGTACTCGCGGCAGACAATGGAGGCGTGACACATCATACCGCCCACATCGGTTACGCACGCCCTTATTTTCTGGAAAGCGGGCGCCCAGGAAGGAGAGGTTGTGGGGGCGACCAGGATTTCCCCATCTTTGAGCTGGTCAATGTCTTTGGAAGTTCTGCACACCCGCGCTATGCCCTCGACCATACCGGGCGAGGCAGCCATTCCGGTCATTTCCGTAATCAGGTCGGGATTTGTGACATCTCTAAGCTTACCCCAGGCAGCCATGCTTTCATTGGTAATGCCCCAAAGCATGATCGTGAACGGTTCTGTAATGGTTTCCGGAGGGTTGCCCACAGCCGGCGGCGGAGTCCATTCCTTGAATTTTTGATATACGCCCTTGCGCCATTCGATCTCTTTTGGCCAGTGCAGAGGGCCATAAGCCTTGCTGCCGGTGGCCCATCCGGTTACGAGGTCCCACAGGGCATCCTTGATTTCAGAGCGCTTCAGATACCAGATATCTTCTATGTCGTTGAAGAAGCCGTGATCTTTCATAATGGCGCTCACTTCCCGCAGCTTGTTCCAGAAAATCGAATGGAACCAGTTCTCCACATAGAACATGTGGTTTTCCACATACGGGAACACCAGCTTTGACGTACCATGAAGCTGGTCAAAGGTCTTCCTGTCTTCATCGGTCTGGAGCAGAGCCCGGTATTCCTTTATCAGCCGGTCTCGCTCTTCCTGAATCTTGCCCAGAGGACGATCGATGTCCAGGCCTTTTCCCAGTTTTTCGAGATAGATCCGCATGGAGTTGAGTGGAATATTCAGATCGTCATTCCAGCAGCAGTCATGATGATACCAGCCGGTCCCGGTGGAGATGTAAAACCAGGGGTCTTTGGCTGCGTCCCAGGCTTCCAGCCATTTGCACCCATTCTCGGAGGTGCAGAGATCGCTGGTGACTTTATCGATTGTTCCACCGTTGAGGATTTGATCGCCCAGGCCTTTTTCAATGGCAAGCTTGGCCAGCTTCTTGAGTTCTTCATCGGGCTGATACAAGATGACATTTATGCCGCCAACCATCTGAGAAATCTTCTGAATCGTAATATCCGGAAAGACTTTCGTAGCGAAATCGACAAAAGTTACGTAGGCCGCATACCCCAGGTTCAGAAATTCAAAGTGATATTGCCAGCAGAGTATGCCTAAATCAATGAGCTTATCGTAAGTCTTTAGAAGCTGGTAACCGCTGGAGGTCCCCATCCCCTCTCTTACAACTGAAATATCCTCCATCGAGGGCAGAGGTTTTATTTCAAGGGTCTTGAGATCATTGATGACCTCCCGCATCTTCTTTTCCCAGTTAGTATGCAGTTCGTCCCAGTGTTCGAAGTAGTAGCCGGCGCGTTCCATGAACAGGGGAATACGGTCCTGGATTTCCTGAGGGTCGGCAACCGGAACGGGCGTGATATAGACATTGCCGTTTATGATGCGGTGGTCCACACCCAGAGCGGGAGGAATCATGAAAATGCGGGTGTTGAACTGGGATAGAGCCAGAAACCATGCCTCATCCCAAATGATATCAAATGGGTACATCGGTTCCGGATAATGCAGTCCGTCGTTGAACCAAAACATGTTCTCTTCGTAGGATTTACGCTCCTTATCCTGAGTAGAGAAAAGGTAATGGTACGGGTACATCCGCTCCCATCCTTCAGTGCCCGGTATCGTTTCGATCTCATGGGGCGAAGGGAATTTCTGGTCTCCCACAGTACACCTCCTGTTTAAGTTTGGGCGGCAGCGGGTTGGGCTGCTCCGCCGATTAAGAGGGAAAGTGTTGATACCCGGTGCAACGCGTAACAATGAAAATCCCCTTTTAGAGTTTTCACACGCCGCGTCACACCCACCGCAACCCGTTCACGGCTGCGCCATGAACGGAAATGTCCGAAAGTTGATGATCAAATCCTTAAATAGAACCACATGAACTCAGCAGGTCTGGCTGATAGAGAGCGGGTCGATTCTGCAAGAGGATGAAGAACCGATAAATGCGGAAGATTTTCCGTGAGATTTTCAAAGCCGCATTGATGTTAAACGATATGATAAGACTGTCAATTTAATTAAACTTATGGCATCTATAAGCTGTTGTTATACTTTTATAAATACTATTGACTTACTGAACGGGCGCCTATTTGCGCTTTTTCTCTTCAATGATGAGCCCCACCAACTCGAGCACGTTTTTTCTAACCTGCTCAATTCCGGAAGCAGTGAGATTATCCCAGTGCAGACCCGCAGCGACCACAACCTTTGCTCCCAGCGCCGAGGAGAGCCTTTCCGAGACAAACTTCACTATTTCATCTTCCTTGTGCCCCACATAGCAGAAAACAGACGCCGTGGCTGAGAGCCTCGCGGGGTCGGCCAGACTTGGCCTTGCCTGGGCCATCGCCACAGCGCCTATGTGGGCGACACCTCCCCAGAGAGACAAGAGGTAATCATCGCCCAATTCCTGGAGCATTGCCTCCGTGACAAATCCGCCTTCCTCCACCTTGAATCTGCTCGTCGATTCACCCATGTGCTCATCTCAGTTTCTTGCCGGCCAGCAAACCGGCGACGATATGTTCCATTGCGGATGACTTTCCACTGGAAACCGGCTCGGCCTTCCTGCCGCTCCAAACTGTTTCCGGCCTGCTTTGCAGAATCAGTACACGACCGGTTGCCGGCAGGTCCTTATCGATTGCCCATTCGATATCCATGGGCTTTCCGAAGTACGCTTCGATCCGCTTTCCGATGCGAGCCAGCTCTATAGCCTCTTCATCGATAATGCATTGATTGCAGGCTCGTTCCGCCGGACATTCGTGCTGTTCTACCGTTTGGGTTTCAAAATTGGTGGTGAAGTAGCATTCCTTGGCACAAATCGTACGCCTGACAATTTCCATTGTCACTTTGTTGACCAGAAAATTGTCCGGCGAACACAGGCCGCTTACCACGCTTTCCCCAAACCCCCAGTTGGCGTCGATAACGACCGTGGACCGGTCTCCGTTTGAAGGATTGAGGGTAAACATGACCCCGGCGGTAAATGCATTGACCATCTTTTGAATTCCCACCGAAATAGAGAGCCCATCATCGGCAAAGCCCATCTTTTTGCGGTAAGCAATTGCCCGGGCGGTAAAAAGGCTCGACCAGCACTTGCGAACGTGATGGACAATGCCGTCTACTCCCCTGACCCACAGGTAAGTGTCCTGCTGGCCGGCAAAACTTGCACCGGGAAGATCTTCGGCTGTGGCGCTGGAGCGGACGGCAACCGGCACGGCCGGGACCTGACAGCGTTTGGACAAAAGACGGTAAAATTCTCCTATGTAATCTTCAAGCTCGATGCTAATCGGTTTATTCTCTATTATGAGCCGAATCGCCTGGCTGGCCGTCTCCGCGCTTGCGGGGTCTTCGGGGCGAACAGGCTTTAGCAAGTGTTTGATTTCCTGATCCAGGCCGCTTTCTTCTATGAAGCGCCTGTATGTTTCGGTGGTCACGGCGAATCCTGGCGGCACCGGAATCTGCGCTTTCAAAAGTTCTCCCAGGCCGGCACATTTTCCGCCAACAACGGGCACGGAAGACATGTCGCATTCCTCGAACCAAAGCACGTATTTTTCTCGTTGCTCCATGGCTGAATCTTTCCTAGATAGAGTCCCTGTTTAGCATAATCGATATGCAACATTCCTACAACCCTGGAGAAGAGTTGCGACGATAAGAAAAAATTGTCAATTGACTCGGAGATATGTTATCCATAAGTTGAAGTTATTTTTCCGGATAGTCCCAGACTTTTAGATCCGGCAAGCAAAAGGGGAGCTGTTTTATGCTCAACTTCAACCAGCTCAGGGCCTTTTACCACGCAGCCAAATCCCAGAATTTCACTCAGGCCGCAAAAGAACTCTTCATCACCCAACCCGCGATCACCGCTCAGATAAACGCACTGGAAAATAACTGCAAGTTAACGCTTTTCAAAAAGAAGGGGCGCAGACTGTATCTCACCTATGAAGGGCGCGTCCTGTATGAGCATGTTTGCAAGGTTTTCGAATATGAAAAAACGATTGAAAAGAGCATGAGCGGCATGCTGAAATTATCCGAGGGCTTGTTGCGGCTCGGTACGACCAAGACCTATGCCCGCTTCCTCATGCCTTCACTGATATCCCATTTTCACAAGGCCCACCCCCATATCAAAATAGTCGTCAATGAGGGCACTTCCAAGGATATGATCCTGGACCTGATCGAGTTCAAAAACGATGTAGCGGTGACCAGCAGGGTTGTCACCGTGGAAGAAGTGAGCTTCACACCGTTTCGACGTGAAGAATTGGTCCTGATTCTTTCCCCCTCGCACCCACTGACCGCTTACGAGAGTATCTCTTTTGAACAATTGCTAAGGGAACCCATTCTCATGAAGGAAACAGGATCGGGAACACGCAAGGAGGTCAATGCGCTTTTCGAGGCCAATAGTTGCGTCCCGAACATCCTGATGGAAAGCGGCAATACCGAGCTTATCAAGCAGCTCGTCATGCAGGGAGAAGGACTGGCCTTCCTGGTCAATGTCGCCGTGGCCCAGGAAATTTCCGACAAGAAATTGGCAACGGTTCGGCTAAGGGGCCATAACCCTTCGCTGGAGGTCTTCATCGCCTACCTGAAAAACCAGCAGCTCTCACCTCCTGCCCGGGCCCTCGTGGATATGCTGGAACAATTGCGCACCGGCGATACCCCGCCCCATGATATCGGAACGCTCGTGGGTAAAATCCTTGCCACCAAAGTGCATAAGCTGTAGCAAAACAGTCGTCAGTGGCCGGTGGTCAGTCTTTAGAAAAACAAATGTTTTATCCGCATATTCATTATAGCCTCTATGTCCGGGGTCAGGGATCATCGGCGGATGATTTTTGCTCGCACCACAGTGAATGATGACAGCCCTATTGGGTTGCTGCTGCGGAGAGAGTGAGCGCCTTTTCCAAATTGCCAAGTAAGCTGTTAGTGTGCATAATCCTATTAGGATTGAAGTTGAATGAGGAGAGAGATGATCGGGTTTCATGGACATTATCTGGTTGACGAGGAAGGAAACCGCAAGGCCGTTGTGGTTCCTATTTCGGATTGGGAGCAGATCTTCGATGCGCTTGAAGAACTCGACGATATTCGAGCCTATGATGGTGCCAAAGGAGATCAAACGGAGGCAATTCCTTTTGAACAGGCCGTTTCCGAGATCAATAAAGGGATTTCTGATTGAGATATGAGCTTCTCATCTAAAGGAGAGCTCAGAAGCAATTAGCGAGCATTCCTCAACCTAACCGCGACCAAATTATCACGGCTGTTCGATCTCTTGCCGATGATCCGAGACCTGTCGGCGTCAGGAAGCTCACCGGCAGAGAAGCTTGGCGTATCCGCATAGGTGACTATAGGATCATTTACGAGATACATGACGATGTTCTTGTGGTTCTTGTAGTTTCCATCGGACATAGGCGAGACGTTTATCAAACTTGAGCAAGGCTGACGCGCTCTTCCCAGTGCCCGGTTTGGTCCGTCCCGGGGAGCTGTTTAAGGCCAGGCAGAACTTAAACGTTGCCTCCCTTTCTTGCGGGCAGGATGAAACCTGGCCCACCCTTCTACCTGGCTTCATCAAAAGATTTAAGCAGATTCTCAATTTTGCCGATTTAGTCGTAATCCTAGGATGTACGTACCATCCTACACCTGCGATAGATGAGTTGATCATTTCGCAAAAAGCGAAATTAATCCGGAAGGGAAATTTATGAAAAAACTCTGTCTGATATGCATTCTTACCACAATCCTTCTTGTCACGGCAAAAGCTCAGGCCGGGCAATTCAGCGATTGGGAGGACTTGATTGATAGCAAGATTTTAAGCCAGCAAATATCTACAATATGGAAATCAAATCGACTTCTGCTAGAACAGTCGAGATACGATGAAATTGAATCTTCGGCTAATAGGTATAGGAACAGCAAGGAAATATATGTAGATGGCATATGGGCATTAGCAGAACTATATGACGGTTTGTCGTACCATCTAAAAATGCCTAATGAAAATCTGTTCCAGGAAAGACTAAACCTTCTCAAGAACTGGGTCGCAGCAAAACCTGATTCAATCACTGCCAGGGTAGCATTGGCAGATTGCATGATTGGATACGCATTTCATGGACGAGGATACGGGATGGCCTCTACAATTAGTGAGGAGCAATGGCACACTTTTCACACTCGACTCAAAGAAGCTGAGAGTATCCTCATGCAAGCCAAATCGCTAAAACAAAAATGCCCTGGTTGGTGGGCAGCTTATCTTCGAATTGCTTCAGTAGATTCGTATGACAGATCCAAGTATGAGCAACTATTCAACGATGCAATAGCCTTTGAACCAAAATATTATACTTTCTATTATTACAGAGCATGGGATTTATTGCCACAATGGCATAGCGATAAAGGAGAGTGGGAACAGTTTGCAAAGTCTGCTGCTGATCGCTGCGCAGGAGACGAGGGCGATATGTTATACGCTGGGATTATCTTATACATGGACACTCGAGGACCTTGCGAAAACAAAAAGAATAAGAATCCCAACATATCTTGGGACCGAGTTACCAGAGGCATTAACTTGCTTAAAGCGAAATCGATTAAGTAAACTCCTCAGGACTAGCTTGGCCTACGATCCTGATTTCGCCTTCTGAACAACCTTCAATTCATGTTTCGAGCACCCCCCTTAAGGTACTCGATTTATCTCAATCTGACGCTCTTCCCAGTGCCCGGTTTGGTCCGTCCCGGGGAGCCGACAGTAGTGAAACTAAAGAAAAAGAAGGGGAAACTGACCCATCGCTGAGGTTGATCGTCTTGCCGCACCAGGATCTTGCGATGTGCGGCGCAGAAGTTACCGCCGAAGATATCCTCAGGGCATGGCCCCTTTGAGGTGGCGAGTACGCGTTGGCACGTTTGGCCCCTAGTGGGCCTCGAAGGGTGTAGAAGGTGCCTTTTCCGGTCGTACCGACTTTTTGCAGCACTCTTTTGCTGACCATTTCATTTAAATCGCGGTAAAGCAGTACGCTTAAAAGTTTGAAACTTTATTTTGCCCCTCCCAAGTCGAGACAAAAAGGTTTGACCCCGGCTTTGACCGGGGCCGCTATTTGAATTCTTGTTCGCTCATTGGTGATATCAGGAAACGCCCCGCTTTCCGTCAGGGCGCCGACACATCCGGCGGCGGCGTTCCGGGAGGATTTGGCAGCGTCAGGGGCCACCTGAGCCACATCGCATTATGGCAAATGAGGGCGGGAGCAAAAATACAAAGGTTCAAATAGATAATCAGGATATTCACGTCCGCAGGAAGTTTCGCTGCTGCAATTGCGTCTCCAACTGGCGCCAATACGACTTTGAGAAGACCGATCCAAAAGGCTGTAAGAACGCATTGCACCACAAACGCTGCAAGCGCTCTCGCAGCTCCGGTATATTTCGTTACTCCCCAGAACTGCAAGTGCCACCCATACACCAAAGCCCAGAAGATAAGCGATGAGGCTACCGCGCCAAATGAGAAGCTGGGACTCATGCCAAGGGCGAGGCTTCCACTCCAGCAAATGTATGCGATTGCATGGGCAACAACCGTTTGCGCTATTGCCGTGCCGGGATGGCCCAGACTGGTAAATGGCCATCCCTGTGTCGTGAATACGGGACTCAATATGAAAAACCACGCAATTGCCCAAACAATATAGCCGGTCAGCCAACTAACATTGAGTGGACCTTTATGGTCCATCGGCGTGTTGGCAAGAGGCGTTCCCGCAAGGTTAGTCAAAAAGTTCCAGACTAACGAGGTAACTACCAAAACAACGGTAAACCCCACGAGCATTGTCAGCCAGGGATGCATCTTCCCTTTAACGGGCCAGGTATTCCAGTTTATTCCGTAGAGAAGAGTACACCAGAAGGCTATGGCGCCCCACCAAAGATAGAGAGGGCTCATCGGCCATCCAGGATAGATGTAAAGCATGAAAATGAGAAATACTGCGGTAAATGCCGCCCATATGATTGTCATCTTCGCGCCGGCTTCAACGCGCGACACAGCAGGTGTCCAGTTGCCGCCCGGAGGCGCAAAGGGAAAACCGTCCCCTATCAGGACAAGTTGCCCAAGGGTGATGAGCATGATAAGAGTTGCCGGAAGAAGGGTAAGGACAATAGTTGCGGGCGACAAAGCATAAACAAAGACGACTACTGAAAGAACTCCAAGGCCGGCGAACTGGATAAGACCGCCCAATCGCCCCTCAGGTCCGATACCAATAACATCGATCGCTTTTTTTCCCGTCGCCATACCTTCAGCGTTTGCCATGGGATCCCCCTTTCTTTAGATCCTGATCGCAATGACCAGGAGATTAAAGTGAAAATCACACGTTCGTTCACAATGATTGCGAGTTGGTGAGATCCGAAGGAGCGTGATTTATGAATAGGTACTCAGCCTACAGAAGATTACTTGGTTTGAAATGCAGGAGTTCGCTTGTCGATTCATAGGTGCAATAATCGACAATAACTGTCAATTCATTTAAATTGATGGCTATTATAAACTAATATTTAAAGTTATGATTGTTAGAAGTTTTGGTTATAGTAGCGACGCAACATGGGCAGTTACAAGGGGAAAACCTGTCATTCCGGCGATTGACAACCCGGCCGCAACCCAATGGGTCCAGCGTGGGGCCCCTGTCAATCTTGATGTCGGAATCCAGTATCTTTGGTTTTCATTGTAAAATCAATAGTTAAAGACACTGGACCCCGGCCTGCGCCGGGGTGACGAGACTCTCTACCCGAGATCCAGTAAATTCAACAACTTAAGCGCTTATTTGAGCGCCCATGGGGTTTATCCCATGACGGAGTTGAAGAAAGGGACGGTGCCTGAAAACGGAAAGAACCAGAAATAATTCTATTACAGCACTTGGTTTAAGTTAACGAAAGAACAGCTATATTCCGATGTTATGGTAAGAGGTGGTATTTCACATGGACGATACTGAACAAACAATCATTCGACAGCTCGAATCAGGCTACGCACTGCCGCCTTTGTCGGCGCTCGCGGTCAAGCTCCTGGAGCTTGCATCCGATGAGGAAGCCACTGTCGAACAGATGGTCATGCTGATCGAAAAAGACCCATCGCTGACCGTACGCCTCTTAAATCTTGCAAACAGCTCTTTCTTTGGGGCCGGCCGTCCCGCAGCCACATTGTCCCATGCCGTTATGAGGCTTGGCGGCAACCAGATAAAACTAATGGCCCTGTCTATTTCGCTTCGGGGGGCTTTCCCCATGGGCAGGGTCGAGCGGTTCGACTATGAAATGTTCTGGCGCGTCTCCCTTTACCGCGGATTGATCGCCAAAGCGCTCGCCCAGCGTTCCGGAGCCGTTAACCCCGAAGAGGCTTTCCTGAGCGCGATGACCCTGGAAATCGGACTGCCCATTCTCTTCGATCTGTTCATCAAGGGACGGCCTGCCCGGTTCGAACTTGACATGGAGCCACTCGGGAAACTACTGGCAAACGAGAGGGCCGCCTATGGTCTCGATCACCGGCAGGTTGGCGCGGCAGCATTGAGGTTCTGGAAGTTTCCCGATCACATCGTTGAGTGCCAGCGACTCTATGGCGAGGCGGCACGAGTCCCCGGCGTTTCGGTCCTGTGCGCCCTGTGCGATCTGGCAAGACTTTTTTCGAAGATCCTTCTCAAGTCGCCGGGAGCGTTTCATCTCTTTTATGCGGAGGCAGGGAGAATCCTCCATCTCAGCCATGAAGACATTCATGAAATCGTAATCGAAACATTCGCCGAGGTTGAGGCCATCGCCCTGGGCCTGAAGCTGGAGATAGACAAAGACAAAGACCTCATGGAGGTCATGGAAAAAGCCAACCGTGCATTGGTGCGGATTTCACAGAAGATTTCTCAATTCTCGGAAGAAAAGTTTCATGAAGAGCTGCCTTCTTTTGCGTCCATAGACCAGAAGGCAAAAATGGTGACCGACACTCTCCAGGCGGTTGCGCACGAGATACGAAATCCCCTTATGGCTGTAGGCGGCTTCGCCAGGAGATTGGCCATTTCCCTGGATCCCTTGTCGCAACCTGGCAAGTATGCCAAGGTAATTCTGGAGGAGGCGCTCAGACTGGAAGAAACCCTGGCCAAAATGCCCGCCGAATCGTCACAGCACGGATTCAACTGATCAAGGTGCACAAAACGCTCTACATGTAGAATTTTCTATACCTACCCGGACAACCCCTGGTAATATCTGCAATTATTTAGTGCTGAATTCAATCTTAGGTAGCGCTTTCTATGCGCAGTCGATCCACTTGCAGGACACTTCTTCTGCGTCAAAAGGCGTGCAGGATGTTATGCCACGCCATTTGCAAGCGTATTAACCAACCGGAATCCATGGCAGGGTAATTGCTAAATCTGGAACGAGCAGGAACTCGGTGAATAGGAGAAATCGTGATGAGTGTACAAAAAATAATGGTCGTCGGGTCTGGATTGATGGGCAGCGGGATCGCTCAGGTCTGTGCACAGGCCGGTATTGAAGTCCTGCTGACCGATGCTTGCGAAGAAGCGCTTGATAAAGCGGTGCAAAACATTGCCTGGTCGGTGGGGAAGCTGATTGAAAAGGGCAAGCTGTCCGGGGACGCTGAAACGATTGTGAAGCGGATCAGGGTAGTAAAAGGATTCGAGAGCGCCCGGGGAATCGACCTTGCCATCGAGGCTGTTTTCGAAAAGATCGAAGTAAAGCAGGAAATTTTCAAAATACTGGATGAGACCTGCGGAAGTGATACCTTGATCGCGAGCAACACTTCCGCGATCCCCATCACGGAACTGGCGTCCGTAACCCGTAATCCGGAACGGGTGCTTGGCATTCATTTCTTTAGCCCGGTGCCGATGATGCAGGCAGTCGAAGTAATCCGGGGAATTTGCACCAGCGATGAAACAATGAGCAAGGCCAGGGCGTTCGTTGTTCAGATCGGAAAAGAACCGATCATGGTCAACCGCGACGTCGCCGGATTCGTAATCAACCGGATAAATTTCCCGGCTGCGATCGAAGCCATGAGGCTGGTGGAAGAGGGTGTTGCAACCGTAGAAGATATCGATAAGGGGCTTCGTCTGGGCTCCGGCAGGAAGATGGGCATTTTCGAAACGGGCGACATGGTGGGACTGGATGTAACGTACGGGGCACTCATGGCGACGTATAAGGAAACAGGCGATCCGCGCTTCTACCCGCCCCTTTTGCTTCGAAGGAAGGTCAAAGCCGGCCACCTGGGCCGCAAAACCGGCAAAGGCTGGTACGAATATAACGAAGACGGCACTAAGAAGGTTTAGCCATGTCGCACTATAAGGTAAATGAAAAGGATATTTTCTTCATTCTGAAGGAACAGCTCGGCTACGGGCAACTTTGCCGGTTCCAACGGTACAGCGAACTCGATGAAGCAACACTGGACATGCTGGTGAAGGAGGCCGTCAAGTTTGCAAAGACGGAGATTGCCCCCCTCCAGGAAATCGGTGAAAAATGGGGCGCAGTTTATGAAAACGGACAGGTCCGGTGTCCCCCCGAGTTCAAAAAAGCATTCGAGTTATACGCTGAAAACGGCTGGTTGGCGGCGGTGCGGGACCTCGAATACGGGGGACAGGGCTTTCCCCAAATGATGCGCATCGTCATAAACGACCTGATGTACGGCGCCTGCCAGTCTTTCAACATGGCTCCAAGCCTCACCCACGGCGCCGCTCATCTTATCGAAAGCTTCGGGACCGAGGAACTAAAAAGCTTATATGTCCGAAACATGTTTGCTGGAAAGTGGTCAGGCACCATGGTGCTGACCGAACCTGGCGCCGGGTCGAACCTGGGGGGGATCAAAACCGCCGCTTACAGGGAAGGAGACCATTTCAAAATAAAAGGCACGAAGATCTTCATTTCCTGGGGCGACCACGATTTGACCGAAAACATCGTTCACCTCGTTCTGGCCAGGATCGATGGCGCGCCCGAGGGAGTCAGGGGGATATCACTCTTCGTGGTCCCCAAGGTCCGGGTCCTTGCCGACGGGTCTCCTGGAGTAGCCAACGATGTGCTTTGCGGTGGCATTGAGACAAAACTTGGTTTGCATGCATCTCCCACCTGCCAACTCATCTTCGGTGAAAACGACGGCTGTGAAGGCTGGCTTTGCGGCCAGGAAAACAAAGGCCTGACGTACATGTTCCAGATGATGAACTCTGCCCGCATAAACACGGGCGTGAGCGCAATGACGCTGGCCGGGACCGCCTATCAGAACGCCCTCGCCTACACCAGGGAGCGCGTCCAGGGGGCAGGCCTGTCCGGGAAAAAATCCGGCTCCGTCCCTATCATCGAACATCCCGATGTGCGGCGGATGCTTCTGTGGATGAAGGCCATGGTGGACGGCATGCGATCCATGATTTACACCGGGGCTTACTGGTCGGACCTCGCGGGGGAGCTTCCGGAAGGCAGCGAAAAAGCTCATTATCAAAATCTGGTCGATTTCATGACCCCGATTATCAAGGCATATTGCTCGGATATGGGTTTCCGGGTATGCGAAACGGCCATCCAGTGCCTTGGGGGTTATGGCTATTGCAGGGACTATCCCCTGGAACAGTATCTCAGGGACTCGAAAATAATGTCGCTCTATGAGGGAACAAACGGAATCCAGTCCATGGACCTTATGGGGCGCAAGATGACGGTAAATGACGGCGCTGCTTTTCGCGAGTTCCGGGCGGAGATCGAGGAATTCTGCTCTGACAACCGCACCCACCCGGGGCTCGGAGACAAGGTCCGCGCAGTGGCCGGGGTCGCCGGCCGCCTGTGGGAAGCTACCGGGGAATTGAATAAAAGGTTGGCCGGTGATCCTTTGCACTGGGCATCATACACTTATCCGGCGCTCCTGGCCTTTGGCGAGGTGACCATGGCATGGAGGCTTCTCGATATGGCGCGTATTGCCTGGGAGCCCGCCCAAAAACAGGGAGAGGGATTTGATTTTTACCGGGGGAAAGTCTTCCAGGCTACCTATTTCGTAGACATGACGCTGCCCCATACTCTTGCGACCATCGAGTCGTGCCTCAGGCATGGGCGGGAAGTCCTGGAGATGCCGGAAAACGCTTTTTAACCGCTTTTTCAAAGAAAACTAAATATGGCAAGAGATCTCAAAGAGGTTGTCGTTATCGACGCGGTTCGAACCGCCTTCGGCAAGGCCGGTGAAAAAGGGATGTTCTGGAAAACTCGCGCCGAGGATCTGTGTACTCCCCTTCTCAAGGTCCTTATCAACCGAAACCCGCCTGTAGTTCCCGCCATGGTCGAAGATGTAATCTGGGGCGTAACCAACCAGATCAAGGAACAGGGCGGCACCCTGGGGCGGATGCTCTCGATGCTGGCGGACTGGGGTTGGGAAGTTCCGGGCTGTTCCGTTGACCGGATGTGCGCCGGCGGGCTGACTGCAATCAACTTCGGCATCAACTACATTGCCTCGGGGCTTGCCGATTGCATCATTTCAGGCGGGGTGGAACACATGGGGCATCTTCCGATGGGATTTATGCGGGACTTGCACCCGCGTTCGGAAGAGGTGATGGGCGATGCGTCGGCTTTTAGCATGGGAATGACAGCCGAAAATATTCATGACCGCTTTCCCGGTCTTACCAGGGCAATGGCGGATGCCTATGCCGTTGCATGTCAGAATAAGGCTGATCTGGCATTCAAAGCAGGCAAGATGAAGGAGATGATAATTCCCATTGAAGTTGAGCTTCCGGACGGCTCGCGTATAACGGCCGACAAAGACCAGCAACCCAGGCCGGGAACCACCATGGAAGCAATGGCATCCCTGAAGACGCCATTCAGAGAAAATGGCCGTGTAAGCGCAGGGAACGCTTCAGGGCTAAACGACGGCGCCGCCGCGGTACTGCTCATGAGCCGGGACAAAGCCCTGGAACTTGGGCTGGCCCCTAAAATGAGATGGGTGGTCTCGGCCGTTTCCGGAGTCGATCCCAGGATTATGGGAACCGCCCCGGTCCCGGCAATTAAAAAGGCACTGGCAAAGGCCGACTTGAGTATGGAAGATATTGATATCATTGAACTAAACGAAGCCTTTGCCGTCCAGGTCCTGCACAACCTGGTCAGTCTCGGGCTTCGGCCCGATGACCCCCGCGTCAACATCTGGGGTGGGTCGATCGCCTATGGGCACCCGCTGGCCGCGTCGGGGCCACGCCTCGTGGCTTTCATGCTTGGACTGTTCAAGGAAAACCCCGGGGCACGCTATGGACTGACCGCCATGTGTGTCGGGCGAGGCCAGGGTTACGCGATTATTTGGGAAAACATGAATGGAATAAAAAGATAGATTCTTAAAAGCGCGGGGGAATGTTTTCTCACTATAGAGATACCCCGCACCCCCCGGGATTTCGACCGCTCGGCGTTGGCGGTGACTGCCCCGCGCTTCGCGGGGCGCCGCCGCCAGCGCCATAACGAGCCGCGTAGCGGTGAAGGGGGTGTGGGGGGCGCAGCTCCCCACGCTTTGAAGGTTATGAGGGAGAGTTGAGATGACCCAAAACATAATTTTTGAACAACAAGGGCATATTGCAACCATTATCATAGACCATCCTCCGGCCAATACCTGGGACCTGGCTACCGTGACGGAGTTCGGGCAGGCTTTGGACCGTGTGGAGGCTGATAACGAGGTTCGTGTGGTGATCGTTACCGGAGCGGGAGAGAAGGTTTTCTCCGGCGGGTTCGATGTAAAGGATGCCGCCAACGTCGCTGCAATCACCCCCATGGCGCGAGAGCTGTGGAGACGAATCGATCTTTTTGAAAAACCGGTAGTTGCCTCCATCAACGGTTTCGCATTGGGCGGAGGGCTCGAACTGGCAATGGCGTGTCATTTTAGGATTATGGCCGATGATCCCAAGGCCAGGGTAGGACTAACCGAACTAAACCTCGGAATCATTCCAGGGTGGGGTGGGACACAGCGTCTGACTCGATTGGTGGGAAGATCGAAGGCCCTCGACATGATTCTTTTCAGCAGGAGACTTTCGGCGGCAGAGGCCCTTGAGGCCGGTTTGGTCAACAGGTTATCGGCCCCCGGCACTTTAAGGCAAGACGCTCTCGACTTTGCCGGTGAGTTGGCCCAACGGCCTCCAATCGCTGTTCGCTGGGTACTCAAGGCGATGGCGGCTGGACTCTACGAAGGGTTGGATGAAGGCTTGAAGGTGGAAGCCGAGGGCAGTTCGGTAGTCCGCCAAACCCGTGACCGTGAAGAAGGGTTTGCCGCTTTCCTGGAAAAGCGTAAGCCGGTCTTCGAAGGGAAATGAGCGATCTTCTCAAGAGCGCCTTTAGGCGGAATAGGAGCTTTTAGACATGGCAAGTAATTAACTACTCTTGTATAAGGTATTCACAACCCATAAGTTTCCCATTTGATGCAGAATGCAGCTATTCGATCTCCCACTGTAAATTTTTGATGCGCTCTCAGACGTTGATAATCTTTCTCGATGAAAACGGCTCTACGAGATCCCCAAGACCAGGCTGGTAAATTCTTCAAGCGAGTTTTGCGCGAGCAGTGCCGCAAGGGCGAACAGGTGCAGAGCGGTTAATACGAAATAAATGGCCTTAAGGCAACAGCATTGACCTTGACTGTCCGCCGTTTCCGCACTCCATCCGAGGAGGATGATTTCCCCGGTGAATATGGATGGAAATCAGAACCGCACAGGAGGAAACATGAGAGTAGCTGCAAACAGGATTCCCTTTTTGGTGGTGTCGGCCGTATTCTGTGTCATTTTCTCGGCAGTTCAACCTGTTTTTGCCGCCGAGCCGATCAATATCGGAGTGATTGGCTTTCAATCACCCGCGCCGGGCAAGTCCCTGTTTGACGCCGCGAATCTCGCGGCGGAGGAGATCAATGCAAAGGGGGGCATCGACGGCCGCCCGATCAAACTGTTCGAGTATGATAACCACGGCAAGTCGGCCGATGCCGTTGAAGCCTTTCAACGA
>OMOE01000128.1 GCA_900290365.1 Syntrophobacter sp. SbD1
TCCGGGTGGGCAGAACTAATTTAAGGCTAGAAAGTGTTGACAACAATAAACCAGGCACAGAGGGCACAGAGAAAAGGGAATAGGTATGCAGGAGATACCTGAAGCAAACAGAGATTTCGGCTTTTAGTTTGCAGCTATTCATTTTGATCTTGTAAATCCCTGTCCTACAAAGCTTTTCTTTGTGAAACTGACATCGAGTTTCTTGAAATCTTGTCAAGATTTCTTCGTTTTTAATCCTGTAAATCCTGTCTAAGTCTTTGACTTTGAGCCAAGCCCTTCTTATTTTCAAAGTCCAAATCAACAGATCTGCGGCCGTGTGGCTGTTTTCCTTCAATTGACCTCTTTCTAAAACCATGGAGCGAAGAGATGTCCAAAACCGAAAAGGACCTGATGGATGCTTTTGCCGGCGAATCTCAGGCAAACAGAAAGTATCTGGCTTATAGTCAGAGGGCCGAAGATGAGTTTCTGCACGGGGTGGCAAAGCTTTTTAGGGCCATTGCCGAGGCCGAAACCATTCATGCGATCAAGCACCTGCGCACCGCCGGCCTGGTGAAAAGCACCAAGGAAAACCTGGAGGATGCGATCGCCGGTGAAACTCATGAATTTAAGAACATGTACCCCGAAATGATATCGCATGCTAAAGAGGAGGCAAACAAGTCGGCCGAAATTAGCTTCGAATACGCCAACAAGGTGGAAGCATATCACGCTCAACTCTACAAAAAAGCGCTCGCAGATCCCGATAAATATCCCGTGCAGGATTACTATATCTGCAAAATTTGCGGGTACACCGCTTCAAAAGACGTGCCCGATGTGTGCCCGGTATGCGGCGCAAACACAAAGGCCTTTTTCAAGGTTTGATTCGAGGAGTTTTGAGTTTCTAGTTTTTAGTTTGGAGTTAAAAACTGAGAACACAAAACTCGAAACTATGTCCGGTTATCCCCGCCTCTCTCCCTGTCCCGATCTTTCCGGGAGAAGGCGGGGGTGTGCCTGCCTTTCAACTCAAAACTCAAAACTCAAAACTACTCACTGCCGGCACTCCGTGCAGGCCGCGCGCTTTGCGAACCGCCCTCAGGATCGCCTGCTCCGCGGCCATAACGGCCAGCGCGCCGATAAAGCTCACCTCAAATTCTTCCAGGGTCCCGCAGCTCAGTGCGAAAACGGCGTCTCCGTCGTATTGAGTGTGAACTGGATAAATGGTTCTGGCAAGCCCGTCGTGGGCCATCTGGGCCACCTTGGTCAACTGGACTTTATTTAGCAGGGCGTTGGTCGCAATAACTCCTATAACGGTGCCTTCGCCGGCTGGGAATCCCCCCCTGAAGCCGGTCATCTTCATCAGCGCAGGGACTGTTTCGACCAGTTCCAGGCTATCCGGGCTTTTTCTTGCCCCGGCGATCTTCACGCCCGTGCCGGGGTCGAATATTTCTCCAAATGCGTTTACGACCATCAACGCCCCGACTTTGAGTCCGGACGCCCCAACAATCAAACTGCTTCCGACCCCTCCCTTCATGCAGCGCTCGAACCCGAAGAGCTTTCCTACTGTTGCTCCTGTCCCCGCACCAGCGCTGCCTTCTTCAACCGGTTGCGACGACACGTTCCGGCAAGCCGTAAGGGCCAGATCCGCGCCGGGATAAGTCCCCGTTTTATTGACTCCGAGGTCGAAGATGATCGCGCCCGCTACGATAGGCACCACTCCGTGGCCGGTGTCAAAGCCTATATTGCGCTCTTTGAGATGTCTTCTCACCCCGTCGGCGACGCTCAAGCCAAAGGCGCTTCCTCCCGAGAAAAAAAGCCCGTTGACTTTTTCGACCAGATTAAGAGGGTTCAGCGTATCGGCGCCGAAAGTCCCCGGCGCCCCACCTCTGATGTCGACGCCTGCAGTCGCCCCATTGTCCGGCAAAATAACCGTGCATCCGCTTGGGATTCCGTCCAATTGGGCGTGGCCTACATATAGACCTTCTATGGCGGTAATCGTGTCATTTTCCATATGTTCATTCCCGATAATGCTGAAGCAGGTATCGATAGATTTCCTTGCCTATTTCCATTCCGGTTTCTATGATTTCGGGACCAAATTGCCGGCCGGTGGGCGTTCTGAAAGTCTCCATTATGCGAACGGTCCCCGACATTCCCCAGGGGAATTTTTCGATGATCTCCCGAGGGCTCAGGGCCTGGGAATCCATCATGTGCCAGAGAGTGTGAGTGAAGGTGTCCGACCCCCAACGGAATTTATCGGCATCATAGAGACAGTCGCTGACGAGCTGAACCCATTGGCGCTCGCTCGCGTCCTCGAGGGGTGTGAATGCTTCATGATTCCTTATGGCGTTGCTTACGCAGTCTATTTCGTCTTTGCTCAGTGAAAAGTCGCCAAGAATACTTTCTGCTTTTTCGGCCCCGCACTTGGCGTGGTTTTGTTCGTCCCGGCAGATATCGTGCAAAAGCCCCGCATAAATGCCTATCAGCATCAGCCTTTCGACGGCGATCGGCTTCATACGGTCGCCACCCGTTTCAATGTGAATCAGAGTGGCGCAGTCGATGCTCACACGGGTGCTGTGGAAGAGTCCGTGGCCCAGAGCTTCATTATAGCCGGGACCGAGCATCTCACGAAGGCGCACCGCCTCCCGGTGATTGTAGAAAAGTCTCCTGGAGATGGCAATCTGCGCCTTGAAGCGCGTGTAGAACTCGGCAAGCGGGTGCTTCGAAGCAATCCTTTGCGCTTCCTGTTGCAATTTCGAAATGACTTCATTCATTATCGAATTTTGGATTCCGGTTTCCAGTTCTCAGTTTAACGATTGAATGTTACCTGTTTCTCTTTGGTTCCAGCTCGCACTTCACCCTTCACCGCTCACTTATTATTACAGCAGACCGAATTTTTCTGCAATAAGACGTCTAAATCGTGGAGTATATAGAAGTTCGAAGGTCTGCTCTTTTCCGGGAAAAAGCCTCATTGCATGTTCTCGGACCGCTTGAACGGTCCGATGCGCCTCATCGAGCGACATGGGCGACTGGGCGATGAGGGCCAACGAGAAGTCGACCAGCCTCCTGAGATGCCTTATTCGTTTGTTCTCCTCCCTTATTTCTGCTTCACTATATTTACGCACTGGTTCTCTGTTTTCCATATCTATAGCCTCTCTTGGCGTTGGGACCGCCGGCCAGGTTGTCCGCTACCTCTAATTTATATATTTAATCATAACCGCTGAGTCCATGCCCATTAAAAACAGTGGCCGGCGGCCGGCGGTCCCACCGCCCCGTCTTGACATTATCCTCAGCCTGGATGATGATTATTTATTGGCGTTTAACCATGGAAGACCATGCGGAAAATCGCAAGCTTCATTCAAAAAACTCGCAGGGATTCGGAAGGGAGATTTAGATGGGACCGGTGGAAATCAAAAAGGGCGTTTACTGGGTGGGAGCGCTGGATTGGAACATACGTGACTTTCACGGCTACTCCACCCCTAAGGGGACAACTTATAACGCCTACCTGATAATAGACGAAAAAATCACGCTTTTCGATACTGTTAAAAAGCCTTTCAAAAATGATCTCATCGAGTCCATAAGCAAGATAATCGACCCGCGGCGTATCGATTATCTTGTAGTAAATCACGTGGAAATGGATCATTCCGGCTCCGTGCCGGAAATTGTCGAACTGGTAGGGCCGCAGAAGGTGGTCTGTTCCGCGATGGGCAAAAAGGCCCTCGTAGACCATTACGGCCTCCAGAATTGGCCATACCATATAGTCGAGACCGGACAGACCCTCAAACTCGGGAAAAAGACGGTCAGTTTCCTTGAGACACGAATGCTCCATTGGCCCGACAGCATGATGTCATATATCGCGGAAGACAGGCTGTTGCTGTCAAGCGATGGTTTCGGGCAGCACTGGGCAACCAGCCAGAGGTTCGACGACGAAGTGGACGCCTCCGAACTCTTTGATCACGCCGCCAAGTACTATGCCAATATCCTGATGCTCTTTTCCCCTGTGGTCCAAAAAGTGATCGCAAAGATCGACGAACTGGGGCTTGACGTAGATATGATAGCTCCCGATCATGGTCTTATCTGGCGCAGGGACCCGGCGGGAATAATTAAGGCCTATCAAAGATGGAGCAGACAGGAATGTGGCGCAAAAGCGCTTGTCATCTACGATACTATGTGGCAGGCGACCGAAAGGATGGCCTCTGCAATCGCCGAAGGACTTAAAGAGGGGGGCCTGGATTTCAAATTACTCAATTTGAAGTTGAATCACCGCAGCGACATAATGACTGAAGTACTCGACTCAAGGGCACTGGTTCTGGGATCTGCGACGATAAACAATGGCATGATGCCCGCAATGGCCGATCTGCTCAGCTATATGAAAGGCTTGCGGCCGGCCGGCAAGGTAGGTGCTGCCTTCGGCTCCTATGGCTGGAGCGGCGAGGCGGTAAAGCTTCTCTCGGAAGCCATGCGCGAAATGAATATCACCCTGATAGGCGAGGGAGTCCGCGTCAGGTATTCTCCCAAAAGAGAGGACCTCGATAAGTGTGTCGAACTGGGCCGGCAGGTCGCACGTGCAGCTTTGGAGGCGGTGGGACCGCCGGCCAAGGCAGCCACTAAAACCTCCGGCGGCGGCAAGTGCGCGCAATGAACTTATCGACGGGAGGGCCGGTGAAAAGAGTGCTTTTCCTTTGCCAGGGCAATGGCTGCCGAAGCATAATAGCCGAAGCCCTGGCAAGACATTTCTGGGAAGACGGCGCGATGGCGGCCTGTTCAGCCGGAATCGCACCCTTGGGGTATATTCCGTCTAACACCCTGGAAGCCCTGAAGGACGCCGGCATCTCCAGTGATGGACTCTATTCGAAAGGCCTTTCCGAATTTTCTCTAAACGATATCGATTACATTGTAAATCTTACCTTTTTTGAGGTCGATTCTTACTTACCTTCCTCCTTTTCCGGAAAGCTGATATCCTGCCCAATCACGGATCCTTTTGGTCGTGGCATTGAATCTTTCAGGCAAACAATAGAAGAGATTAAAAGGCTGGTCGGGGAAAAACTGCCGAAGCTTATCGGAACTGTGAGCAAGTGATACGAAGTTGCATCCAAGATCTGATTTTCATAACCCTCAAAGCGCAGGGGGCGGTGGGACCGAGGGCCAGGTTCGCCGCCGCCGGCGCCATAACGAGCCGCGCAGCGGCGAGGGGGGTGCGGGGGGCACAGCTCTCCACGCTTTTAAGGATATATCTTTTAGTTGCCGCCATACTGCTCTGCGTCCTCTGCGGTTCTGCGGCAAATCTTTTTGCCGCCTCGGATTGCGCCTTCGACACAATCATAAGAAACGGCCTGATATATGATGGTTCCGGCGGTGCGCCGTTCAACGGCGACGTAGGCGTCAAGGCCGGCCGAATCGCCGCGCTCGGTGATCTCAGCGGGGCTTGCGCCCGGACCGTGATCGAAGCGAAAGGTCTTGCCATTGCCCCCGGCTTTATCAACATGCTCTCATGGTCGACGGCTTCGCTGATAATAGACGGCCGGTCGCAGAGTGAACTCCGCCAGGGGGTTACCACCGAGATCTTCGGCGAAGGCCAATCGATGGGACCGCTCACCGATGAAATGAAGCGCCGGACTATTTCACAGCAGGGTGACTTTAAATTCGATATCTGCTGGACCACGCTCTCTGAATACCTGAGCTACCTGGAGAAGCGGGGAATCTCGCCCAATGTGGCGTCTTTCGTGGGCGCAGGGACTATCCGGGAAAATGTCCTTGGACTTGAAAACAAAAAGGCGACCCCGGCTCAACTTGGAAAAATGTGCGAACTGGTGCGGCTCGAAATGGAGGGCGGGGCGTTGGGCCTTGGGTCCTCGCTGGGTTATGCGCCGGATATGTATGCAGCAACCGAGGAACTCATCGCGATGTGCCGCACCGCCGCAAAATTTGGTGGAATGTATATCTCTCACATGCGAAACGAAGGTGATCGGTTGATCGAAGCCCTTGACGAACTCATTAGAATAAGCCGGGAGGCCGGTATCCCCGCGGAGATCTATCATCTTAAAGCCGGTGGAGAGCGAAACTGGCACAAAATCGATAGCGTGATATCGATGGTCGAATCGGCTCGATCGAAGGGTTTGCGCATAACCGCCGACATGTATCTCTACACGGCGGGTTCGAACAGGCTTTCGTCGAGGCTTCCAGCCTGGGCGCACGAAGGGGGAGACGATGCCCTGCTTGAAAGGCTCAAAGAACCTTCGCTTCGAGATAAGATCGCTTCCGAGATGCGCCAACGCGGCCCGATGCCCAAAACGATTCTGGTCGGCTTCACTGCACAAAGCCTGCTCCCGCTCACCGGTAAGACCCTTGAGGAAGCCGCCCGCATTCGCGGAAAAGACCAGGTCGAAACCATGCTCGATCTCATTTCCGAAGACAGCGCCCACACCAGGGTGGCCACATTCGTGATGAGCGAAGAAAACATCAAAAAGGAACTCGTGCAGCCCTGGGTATCCCTGGGATCGGACGCTGTTTCAATCTCGGCGGAAGGGCTGTTTCTGAAGCAATCCACCCACCCGCGCGCCTATGGAAACTTCGCCAGGCTTCTCGGAAAGTATGTGCGTGAGGAAAAGGTGATCTCTCTTCAGGAAGCGATCCGTCGCATAACATCTCTTCCTGCCGCCAACCTGGGCCTCGACCGCCGGGGATCTATCAAAGAGGGGTATTTTGCAGACCTGGTGGTGTTCGACCCCCGAACCATCGCCGACCGCGCAACCTACGACAACCCGCACCAGTATGCAACCGGAGTAAAATACGTGCTCGTAAACGGCATTCGCGTAATCGAAAACGGAGAGCACACCGGGGCAAAGCCGGGAAAGGCGCTTTGGGGCAGGGGGAAGGTGAGGTAGAGTTTACCGCAAAACACGCCAAACAGGAATTCGCCGCCGGACAGGAGAAGCCTATGGACCCTTATCGCCTATGAAGCATCCACGAACTTGAATTCTTCCACTGTGTCGAGGTTTTATTAATAAAATAGATTTCCGAGCAAGGCAAATGTGATTTCTCTTCTTTTTTCACGTATTTTTCATAATTCCTTCAAATTCCTTTCACTTCCAGCGCGAATAATCCCTCCTGGCCAAAATCCGGGGCGCCTTAAATTCGAAATGAGTATCAACCCTCGTGTAAGGCGTTATCACGCGTCTTTTCGCGATCCCTAATCAGTTGACTAACGAAAGAGACA
Organism: Syntrophobacter sp. SbD1; assembly: GCA_900290365.1. Taxonomy (GTDB): domain Bacteria; phylum Desulfobacterota; class Syntrophobacteria; order Syntrophobacterales; family Syntrophobacteraceae; genus SbD1. The sequence continues at coordinate 7,187 of OMOE01000128.1, forward strand.
GGAACCAGCAGCATGATGAGGGAAGCGCTGGAGGGAAGAAAGTACGTAGAGCGATATGTTCAGACTTTGACTCACGAAATCAAAAGTCCTCTTTCAGCCATCCGGGGTTCTGCCGAGCTGTTGGAAGAGGAGATGTCTTCCGAGGTGCGCGCCCGGTTTCTGGCAAATATTCGTACTGAAGCAAACCGCATCCAGGACCTCGTTGACCGCATGTTGAAATTGACAGAACTGGAGAACAAACGATCTCTCGAAAGGGTTGAGTCCATATCATTCAGCACCCTGATTCGCACGGTGCTAGAAGAAAAATACCTTCTGCTTTCACAAAAAGGTTTGAAGGTGGAATTCCCGAACCGGGACGATCTCATGGTGAAAGGAGATTCTTTCCTCCTTCGTCAGGCCGTGTCCAACCTCATTCAAAATGCAATCGACTTCAGTCCTATCCAGGCCCAGATCAATATCACCGTAAGAGCGGACGGTAAAATGCTCAATTTCATTCTGGACGATGAAGGACCCGGCGTGCCGGAATATGCGAAGATAAAGGTCTTTGACAAATTTTTCTCCCTGCAGAGGCCGGATACCGGGAAAAAGAGCACCGGCCTCGGCCTCAATCTTGTCAAAGAAGTTGCACATCTTCATCAAGGGGAGATCATTCTCGAAAACCGCGCAGAAAAAGGTATGCGCGCCATCCTGCAACTACCTCAAGGGAAAGGCTAGGACGGAAGAATTCTCGGTAATTGGCGCTGTTTAATTCTCGCGTAGACCGCATCAGAGAATATTCCCGGGAAAGGTCCCCCTCGACCAATCCGCCTGGGGGTGAGGCATGGTGACGGACCGATTGCGCCGCTACAGCTCAGCGGGAACAATGTCAGTATTCACAAAACCAAAGAAGTTAAAGTCTGACGACGGAATTGCCGAATGCTACAGAGTACCAGGGCGCACGTGATCGTATCATGTCCTAAAAACAATCCAGCAGTATACAGGGGACCGTTCAGTGGGAAGCGACAACGCAGTTTTTCTTGAAGTAATAGAGTGGTTCGATGAATCCGGCGCCGATATTGTGCACAGGATTCCGGAAAAGGGCTCCGGTGATATAAAGTACGGCGCCCAGCTTATCATCCGGGAAAGCCAGGCGGCTGTTTTCTTTTATGGCGGGAAAGCCCACGATGTGTTCGGTCCCGGGCGCCATACGCTCACGACTGCCAACATCCCCATTTTGACAAGGCTTGCAAGTTTGCCTTGGGGATTCACCAGCCCGCTCAGAGCGGAGATTTACTTCGTGAACATGAAGGAGTTCACCAACCTGAAATGGGGAACGCGTGACCCGGTTGCGTTCCGCGATTCGCAACTCGGACTGGTCAGGCTTAGGGCATTTGGAATTCTCAATCTCCGCGTAGTACAGCCGGTGCTCCTCATCAACACTCTTGTAGGCACAAAGGGGATTTACAGCACGGAAGAAATCCAAGAATATCTCAGCAGTGTTGTCGCATCCCGCTTCAACGATTACATGGGCGCAAATCTGGACTCTATCGTGTCGCTTCCGGGGAAATACGATGAAATGTCAACGGGCCTCAAGAAGCTCCTGGAGGAGGATTTTCATCATTTCGGGCTTGCTCTTTCACACATGTACATAAATTCGATAACCCCGCCTCCCGAGGTTCAAACGGCTATTGATGACCAGAGCCGCCTGGCCGTTCTGGGCGATCTGGACCGGCTGGTTAAAATGAAGGCTGCAATGGCCATCGAGAAATCGTCACAGGAGCAGTCCGGCGCCGCAACAGGTGTAGGCATGGGAATAGCGATGATGATGCCCGGCATTTTTTCGGATGCTTTGAAAACGGCCAATGCCGCGGGTTCAGGTCATATGGACTGTCCCTCATGCCGGCATTCCATTCCGAACGATTCGAGATTTTGCCCTTACTGCGGCAATCATTTGATCGTCATAGAAAAGTGCTCGCATTGCCATACGGACATTCCGCCCAATTCCAGATTCTGCCCCCGGTGTGGAACAGGGATCACGGAGACAAAGCAACCGGTCAAATGTCCTCAATGTGGAACCGATAACCTGCCGGACTCCATGTACTGTAACAATTGTGGCGACAAACTATAGTAATCAGAGCTGGCAGATAGAGCACCCTTGCCCTCAGTGCGGCGCTCCGGTCATATTGGGGGAATCAGACCGTATTTTCCAATGCGCATACTGTCGAAATCGGCTCTTCATCATGCCGCGGGAACATTTCAAATATTTTTTCACCCCAAAAGAAAACACGCCTGACCTTTTCTTCCTTCCTTACTGGAGGTTCCGGGGCATGGTGTTTTTTTTCGATGCGCTGAATCTCGAAGGCAGGATAATGGACACCAATATCCTGGCGTTGAAGGCGGGTACTGCGCCGATGTCGCTTGGAATGAGACCCCAGGTGCTGAAGCTCCGGTACGTCGCGCCGGGGATTGCCGGCAATTTCCTGAAACCGCAGTTTCCGTTCAGAAAACACGTCAACTGTGGCCTGGAAAATGATAGCTCTCCGATTAACCGTGTTTCGACAAAGATCAAATCCTCCTTCATTTGCGAAACAGAGAGTTTGATATACTCCCCTGTTTCGGTGCGGGGCAATGTGCTCTTCGATGCGATCCTCCAGAGTCCAGTCGGCCGTGCAGGGGAGATCCCCTTGGAACTAGGCGCCGAACGCTGCGATGATGAAGATCAGCTCTCCTTTCTTCCAATGGTATGTCCTGGCTGTGGATGGGACCTCGAAGGGGAAAAAAACAGCCTGGTTCATCTTTGCCGTCACTGCACGACCGTCTGGCAATCCAACGGATCGAGTTTCGAAAGTGTGAAGTTCGCTTTTCCCGCAGCTAAGAATGGGGCAAACACCGGCGTATACCTGCCTTTCTGGCGTCTCGATGCAAGCGTGACGGGTTTGCAGCTAAGGTCCTATGCTGACCTGATGCGCCTGGCTAATCTCCCCAAGGTCATTCAGAATGTGTGGGAACAGCAGAAACCGTATTTTTGGGTCCCGGCATTCAAAGTTCACCCCGACCTTTTTCTGCGCCTTTTAAAAAGCCTGACCACTCTACAGCCGGAACCGGAGTCCGATACGCCACAGCCCAAATCGGGAATACTTCCGGTAACAATTCCCGCCGGCGAGGCCCTGGAGAGCTTGAAAGTCCTCCTTGCTTCATTGGTTGTCCCCAAAAAATTCATTTTCCCCCTCCTGCCGGCTCTATCTTTTTCGATGAACGATCGAATGCTTGTCTACCTGCGCTTCTCACCAAGAGGTCAAGAGTTGATCCATGAGGATCTCAACATAAGCATACAGGCAGGTGCGGTATCATGGGGGCAATTGATTTGAATGCTGGTCTCCCGGTTAACAGTGCGAGTAAGTCGCAGATCAAAATTCAAGACAATGAAAGACTGTACTTAAGCGCCTGATCAACTTGAGCCATGGTGGCGTCCGGAAGGTTCGCAATCCTTGGAATAATTAGCCGCCGTTTATCAATGGTCCTGACCTGCGAAAGGTTAACTATGGAAGGTTTTTTCAGTCCCTGCTCAATGCCAACCACCACGCAAATGGGATAGGAGGCTTTCTTTTCTGAATATTCTGTAATAATGGCCACTATTGTCGTGGGCGAGTATGCGTTTCCGATATCGTTTTGAACAATCACAACAGGTCTGGTTTTGCCTGTCTCGCTTCCCAAGACCGGCTCCAGACTTGCATAATAGACCTCCCCACGTTTCACCTGTAGAACGCTCAATGGTTATCCTTCTCTTTTCAAAGGTTCTCGGCATCCACGTACTTGAATTCTTCCACTGTGTCGAGGTTCTCCTCGCCCATATCAAGATAAGCCTCTCGCATCTTCTCTTCGAAATGCTTTCGTTCCACGCGGGCAAGCTTTTCCTCAATAGACTCACGCACGAGCGCTGAGACCTTTTTGCCTTGCGATACCGCCGTTTTAATCAGCTTACGTTTGAGATCCAACGGAACGATAAGATTAAGCCGGGCGTCTTTTGCAGATATTTTTTGCACCATTTTAGGTCCCTTCCATTTGCGCATTATTAATATGCAACCATTTTAATCATAAAATAGATTCCAGGGCAAGTAAACATGCTCGATCTCCTGTCTGAAGACAGCGCCCACACTCACGTGGCCACCTTCGTGATGAACGAAGAAAGCATCAAAAAGGAACTCGTGCATCCGTGGGTGTCCCCCGCACCAGTATGCAAGGGGTAGCTTTCGACTGTTTATTCTGGACCCCTTGTGGAGACGTATATACCATGTATCTATGATTAGTGTGCCTGATCCGGCAGCGAAAATAAGAGGAGCGAAACAGCCATGAGGGCGCAATTGAAGAAATGGGGAAACAGTCTCGCGCTTCGAGTTCCAACAGGGCTTCTGGCCGAACTCAATTTGTCGGAAAACTCGATCGTGGACCTCTGGGTTGAGGATGGGAAGCTCATCATCTCTCCCATGCAAAAAAGGAAATGGAAATACTCGCTTGAAGAACTGTTGGCGGGTGTCAGGGAAGAGAACATCCATCCCGAAACAGATTGGAGGAGCGCTGTTGGAGAAGAACTGTGGTGAGCCAAAAACTCTTTTGCCCAAGGCGTGGCGATGTTATCACGGTCGACCTCGATCCAGTGAAGGGGTACGAGCAGGGCGGACGGCGACCGGCGCTTGTCCTTTCGGCAGACGACTATAACCGGGTCGTCGGGTTTGCTGTCGTCGTCCCGATTACCGTGAAGGCGAAAGGCTACCCCTTCGAGGTGCAGATACCCCAAAGATTCAAGGTTAAAGGAACGATCCTGGCCGACTATATCAAATGTATTGACTGGCGCGGAAGGAACGCCGAGCATTTCGACACCCTGCCTGCCGAAGTTCTTGAAGAGGTCGGAGAAAAGCTTGGCCCACTGATTTTTCCATAACGGGTTGCTCAATCGGCGCGCTAAGATTGTTGCAGTCCGGCACGGTGTCCAGCTTCCCGGACAACCAATATCCTGACCAATGCTTTATTATATCCGCTTGAGGATTTGGCCTCGAACGCTCACGACTACCTCCTCGATCGGAATATTCTTTCCCGCTTCCTGCATCCCTTTTCGGACCATGCCCGGCAAAGTGGAACAACAGGGGACTTCCATGTCAACTACTGTGACGCTGCGGATATTAGCGATTCGAAAAATCTCGGCAAACTTGTTTACGTATTCCGGTGCATTGTCAAATTTGGGACAGCCAAGCAGGACCGCTTTGCCTCTGACGAACGTTTTGTGGAAATTGGGGTATGCAACCGGCGCACAATCAGACACGACCAGCAGGTGTGCTCCTTTGAGAAATGGCGCGCCAGGTGGAACGAGCCTTATCTGGATCGGCCAGTGGGAAAGCTCCGACAGGCCTGGATCAAGCTCTTTTGCCGCAGGCTCCTTTTGTGACGGGGCTTTGGAAAAGATCTCGATTTTAGCGGAAGGACAGCCACAGGCGGCGGTGAATTCCCCGGACTCCGTCAGCTTCTGCGCGGTTGACTTCTGCTGTTCGAGGTGTTCTTCAACCTCTTCAGGATCGAATTCGTCGGCTTCGCGCTCAATTACCCGTACTGCCCCTTGCGGACACCCTGAAAGACAGGCGCCCAACCCATCACAATATGATTCCTTCAAAAGGCGAGCTTTGCCGTCTTTAATCTCCAGAGCGCCTTCCGCGCAGGCGATCGCGCACATTCCGCAACCATCGCAGAGTTCCTCGTCTATTTCAACTATTTTCCTAATTTTTCCCATTTCCAATACTCCGAAATTGTGAATCGTTGCAGACCTCTTGCAGAATTCCTTTGCCTGTCAGGGTGAGAAGCGCTTCACCCGTGGCCGCATCACTGCCGGTTCCACACTGCCCGGCCTTGAGTCCTTCGGCAAGCTCAGCGATGAGAATTGCATCGAAAACGCACCTGAAATTGGCCGAATCATTCCCTCGGCCTCCCCCATTGAGATTTTTTAATATGGACAGAACTTCTCGGGCCAGTTCTCCGGGCGCCTCTGCCCGGTTGAGAATGGATTGGGCCGCCGCGATATCCTCTGGAGAAAACCCGGGCCCGGAGACTGAAATGGCTGAAAGGCGGGCGGCCAGGGTCACAATCGCCGGATCGCCTCCTTCGGACTTCTGAATCTTTCCTGCATAGTCGACCACTTTGAGGGTCCAGGCGATCCGTTTGAAATTTTTGTCTAGGAATTTCTTCACTTCAGCGGCTACGCGGTCCTTGAGCAAATCGGTCCTCTTGGCGAGAAGCTCCGGAGGCATATCGGACCCCAGGCACTGAGATGCGAATTTGCAATAAGCGGCGCAGCCGAAATCCATTTTGGGATTGAGGACCTTCACACCGCATTCGCGGCATTTTCTTGAACTCTCATCCTTGAAAAATTCAACCGTGCCGCCGCAGTTCGGGCAACTGGAGTCGCTAATGGCTTCCGGCCCCCAAAACCGGCTGTCCTGACCCGGGCATTTCATGGTTTACTCCACTTCTGCGCTTAACGTTCGGAAGATGGTGGGCACGCTATCGTGCCCACCATCTTCTCACTCATCTTTGAGGTTTTAGCCCAAAATAGCCTTCAGATCTTCATCCGGAGTGGTGATCGGCTTGATCTCGAAATTTTTGACTAGTACGTCGAGAACGCCGGGACTCACGAAAGCAGGAAGCGATGGACCGAGCCGGATGTTTTTGATCCCCAGGTGGAAAAGGGTCAGAAGAATAGCCACAGCCTTTTGTTCGTACCATGACAGGATCATCGAGAGCGGCAGATCGTTGACTCCACAATCGAACGCTTTGGCAAGCGCAACCGCGATTTGTATGGCCGAGTAAGCGTCATTGCACTGCCCTATATCTAGAAGACGCGGAATCCCATCGATTGTCCCCAGGTCCATATCGAAAAATCGGAACTTGCCGCAGGCAAGAGTGAGAACTATGCAGTCCTTTGGAACTTTTTCCACAAATTCCGTGTAATAATTGCGCCCCGGTTTTGCGCCGTCGCAGCCTGCAACCAGGAAAAAGTGGCGGATCTTCTTTCCTTTGACCGCCTCGATCACCTTGCCTGCAACGCTCATTACCGTATTCCTTGCAAACCCGACCGTCACGGTCTTTCCGTTGGAATCCTCCCCAAATCCGGGCAGCGCCAGCGCTTTATCTATAACGGGTCCAAAGGCTTGGTTTTCTATGTGCGTTACCCCCGGCCATCCCACGCATCCGCTCGTGAAAAGGTTGTCTGAATAAACCTGGGCAGGTCTCTGGATGCAGTTGGTGGTCATTAGAATCGAACCGGGAAAGTTCGGGAATTCTTTTTGCTGATTCTGCCACGCGGTCCCGTAATGACCATAAAAATGTGGATATTTTTTCAGCTCCGGATACCCATGGGTCGGAAGCATCTCACCATGGGTATAGACGTAAATGCCCTTGCCTTCGCTCTGCTTGAGCAGGGCTTCCAGATCAACCAGGTCGTGGCCGGAAATGAGTATCGCCTTGCCTTTTTTGTGTCCGAGCGGAACGGGTGTCGGGACAGGATGGCCATAGGAGCCCGTGTTGCCCGCGTCGAGAAGCTCCATAGCCCGGAGATTGACTTCACCGCATTTGAGGACGAGCCCGATCCAGTCGCCTACCGGGATGTCCTTACTGGTCAAAGCTGCAAGACCCTCATGGATAAAGGCATAAACCGAGTCGTCTTCCCGGCCCAGAATCCGTGCGTGGTCGGTGTAAGCCGCAACTCCTTTCAATCCGAACTGGAGCGTATGTTTGAGTGAAAGTATGTCGGCGTTTTCGCCGGGATCGGCTTTTAAACCAACACCGGCAGCCTGAGAAAGAAGTCCCTCGATCGTGCCGGCCGGTTGGTAAGTTGCAGCAGGAGATGCAAGTTCGGTCTTGCCGCCTGCCGCCTTGACCCTGCTCTTGAGGCCTTCCCGCAAAGTTACCGCTCGGGGAATCGTCTCCAGAAAATATTTCTGATCGAAGTTTACATTCGTAAGTGTCGAAAAAAGAGATGTGCACGTAAAAGAATTCACCTCTTTATCTATAATTCCAATTTTGCCGGCCTCAACTGCAAAAAGGGAAAGCCCCTTGAGGGCGTAAACCAGAAGGTCTTGGAGATCCGATACCTCGGCCTGCTTGCCGCATACCCCGATTTTGTCACATCCCTGGCCCTTCGCCGTTTGTTCGCATTGATAGCAAAACATAGATAACCTCCTGATAGAATTACAGTTTAAGATCAAATAATTATAACCTGCGCCCTGTGTCGTGGATGCACAATAACTACTCTGACGAAAACAATCCTTGACTTAGATCAAAAACTCCGATTTTTTCTTACCCGTTGCAGAATAAAATCAGTGGCCAATCGGGGGTCCACGGATAGATACTGTACTGACGCCAAAGGGAAAAAGGTTCGGCTCAACTCGATTTTGGTGCGCCGGGAGGCGCTTGGTGAGGAAAAATTTGAATGAAAATTGCAGATGAAATTACAAAATCCTCTCTTTTTAACGGGCTCCCGGCAGAACAGATTGCCGAGTTGGTCAAAATCTGCCTGGATCAAACGTTTGAGAAAGGCCGCGAGGTTTTTTCGGAAGGGAAAATCGCAAAGGGTTTCTACCTGGTATTATCCGGAAAAATCAAAGTGTATAAACTCTCACTTGAAGGAAAAGAGCAGATCCTCCACATATTCGGAAGCGGTGAGATTGTGGGGGAAGTCCCGGTCTTTGCGGGGGGAAGTTACCCGGCCTGCGCCGAGGCTATTGAACCCACCCGGACTCTGTTTTTTTCACGCGATTCTTTTGTCGAATTGATAGGCAAGGAGCCTGCGATTGCTCTTAACATGCTGGGAATACTTTCGCAGCGCCTGCGCCGTTTCATTCATTTGATAGAGGACCTGTCGCTAAAGGAAGTTCCGGGAAGACTTGCCGCGCACCTGATATATCTCGGCGAGCGCAGCCAAACCCCTCAAACTCTGGAGCTGGAGATAACCAAGGCGCAACTGGCAAGTCTGCTCGGAACCATCCCGGAGACGCTTTCACGGATTTTGGCAAAGATGACCCAACAGGGGATCATCTCCGTTGAGGGCAGAAAGATAAGGGTGCTTGACCGCAAAGCGCTTGAGTCCCTTGCAGCAGGAGGAAAGAGTACGATCTGATAAAGACCCGAATGGAAAGTTACTTTTCGTGGCGTTCGTTGGCAGCGCCGCCTTTCACGGCGACGTTCGCCAGGGCAAATTCACCGTCACTTCATTAATTTTTCAAATCAGTTTATAATAAAATTTTAGGGTATCCAAACGCGACTTGAATTGCTCCCGGGCAGGATTGAATCGTATGCCGAAGTCTTACTATTTTGCCGGTTGGCTTATCGACGGAACGGGATCTCCAGCGAAACAGGATATCCTGATTTGCGTGGAAGACGGATTAATTTCATCTCTGGAAAAGGCGAACCCTTCCCAACTGAAACACCTTTGTCCGGATGGCGGCCTAGGGGGATTTTGTGGTCCAGCCACTGAGACATATCCGGCCTGCACCATACTCCCCGGTCTTATTGACTGCCATGTTCACTTGACAATGTCCGGACAGATCGACCAAAGGCTTCGCTTCAAGCAGCTTCTCAATGATTTCGCTCAAAACAGTCCCCTCATTTGCGAAAGGATTGAAAAAAACCTGGCGCTCGGGATCATGGCCCTCAGAGACGGAGGCGACATAGGCGGTCACACTCTCATGTATGTCAGACAAAAAGTCCATTGGTGCGTCGGCGTGCATTGCGCCGGAAAAGGGTGGAGAGCGTCCGGAAGGTATGGCAAGATCATAGGCCGTGCTCCGGCGGGCGGCTTGACGCTTGCCGAAAGTATAAAAGCAAACAGCGACGGGGCCGATCACTTAAAGGTCCTCAATTCAGGTCTTAACAGCCTTAATGAATTCGGCCGGGAGACCCGGCCGCAATTCTGCCCGGAAGAACTCGATGCGGCTTTTCGAAATGCGCGAAATCTCGGCCGGAAGATAATGGTCCATGCAAACGGCATGCTGCCGGTGCAATTTGCGATTGAGGCAGGATGCGATTCAATCGAGCATGGCTTCTTCATGGGTGAGGACAATATGAAAAGGATGGCCGACCGGCAGATTCATTGGGTCCCGACGGCGTTTACCATGAAGGCTTTGAGCGCTCATAATCCCGGGAGCGCGCAGGCGCAGACGGCGTCAAGGATTCTGGAAAATCAACTGGAGCAAATAAGTCGTGCTGAACAGTTGGGTGTCACTATTGCGGCGGGAAATGACGCAGGAGGGTTCGGTGTACGGCATGGCGTAGCCCTGGCTGAAGAATTAAAGCTTATTATGGAGGCCGGATTCTCCGCTGAAGGGGCAATCTGCTGCGCAACAATGCAAGGGGCCCGGCTGCTTGGTTTGGATCATGAACTGGGGAGGCTTGGCATTGGAAGGCCCGCCAACTTCATAGTTGTCGACGGACCGCCTTCCAGTCTTCCGGCTTCGCTAAGAGAAGTGAAACAGGTCTGCGTGAGAGGGAAAAAGATTTAGTTTTATACGAAGTTGCGTTCAAGAGCGGGCAGGGATAAACGCCGCCCCTAGCAGGATGCTGAAAAAGGGTTCTCCGGTGGGAAAAGAACTCTGAAAAGAGGGGTGATTTCGTCATTCCGGCGGAGGTCGGAATCCAGAGCTTTTTTGAACTATTTGATTTTTAAAGCAAAACACTGGACCCCGACCTTCGTCGGGGTGACGGCTCCACGGAGTTTTTACTGCAAAGTGGGAATTCCAATCCTTTTTCATCACCCTGCTAGGGTATCGTCACGCGGTTCTTTCGTAGCAAGGGGAGGGCTTTATGCCCTCCCGAAAAGCACCCGATTTGAACGCAACTCCGTCCTCCAGCTCATTTGAAAACCCTCGGTAAGATCTTCAGCAAGGGCCATAATCCTGATAGACGATTTATCAGCTTTCGCCCATAGAAGAATTTCATAGCTCCCAGAAGACCTCTGTAGAGTGACTCATCGTAGGGGTGCCACCAGAGGTCCTTTTTTGCGAAAGACAGGAGGTCGTGCACAACCACCTGTGTCTGAGTCATCTCATTGAAACCGATTCTACCGTGTGTCTTTCCGTAGCCTGATGCCTTGAGTCCCCCCCAAGGTGTTTCGGCCATGCCATGGCTGACGAGATGATCGTTTATCGTAATGACTCCTGCGCGAATTTTCCCGGCGATCTGCCCTGCCTTTCTATAATTACGGGACCAGACAGACCCTGTAAGACCATAAATAGAATCGTTGGCAAGAGTGATTGCCTGTTCCATATCATCTACCTTCATTACGGCAAGAACCGGACCGAATGTCTCCTCCTGCATTATCTGCATATCATGGTTGACCTCGGCAACGACTGTGGCAGGCAGGAAGTTGCCCAGACTCTCTTTGGGCGGGCAATCTGACTGGGCAACGATCACCGCCCCCTTTTCAAGAGCGTCTTCCAAGTGATTGCGGACTGTTTCCATTTGGCTTCTTGTAGTCATCGCACCCATGTCCACGTTGTAATCCGTATCCTCTCCGACCCTGAGCGATTTGACCTTTGCTGTTAGTCTTTCCATGAAAGGCTCGTAGACGGATTGGTGGACATAAATACGTTCAACCCCGCCACAGGACTGTCCGCAATTTTGTAGCCCTGCCCAAATGGCGCCGGAGCTTGCCCGATCCATGTCGGCATCTTCACAGACCAGCATGGCATCGTTGCCGCCCAGTTCCAGATTAAGAGGCGTAAGGGTGCCGGCGGCCCTGGACATGAGTTTTTTCCCAACGGAAACGGAGCCTGTGAAAAATAACTTATCGATCCCATTGTCAATGAACGCGTTACCGGCAAATTCCCCGGCAAGATTGATGAATGAAAAAAGCCCGTCCGGAAGGCCGGCCGCACTCACGCAAGCTTCGATCCGTCTTCCCACAAGCTGCGTGCTGGTGGCGGTTTTCAGGATAACCGCATTTCCGGCAAGCAGCCCCATAATCACTTCTGAAAAGGGTATGGAGAACGGATAGTTCCATGGAGATATGATCCCCATCACCCCATAAGGAATTCGAAAGACTTTGCTCCATTNNACTTCGGTTGCAAGGGCTTCTACCCGGGTCTTGCCGTTTTCTCTGGAGATCAACGTCGCTATATCTTCGGCGTGCTCCATCAAGTAAGCCCCGATCGGCCTTAGAGCGCGGATTCTTTCTTTCGCCGGAATAACTGACCAGGCCGCCTGGGCCCTCCTGGCCCTTCGGATCGCTTCTTTCAGATCGTCTTCGCAATGTTTCGGGGAGTACCCGATTACATCGCCTGTAGCCGGGTTAAAGGATTGAGTTTGTTCTCTAATGGTCTGCACCGGAGCGTCCTTTAAATGTATGCATGGCCGAGTTGATACCCAGCAAATTTGCAATGAAGTCGGAAGCAAACGTTGGCAGATAGCGCAGCAGCCAGATGGAATAGACCATGGGAGGCATGAGGAGCCTGCTTTTATCCTTTTTGATCGCGTTTACTATCCTGTCCGCAACGCGATGTTCGTCAAGTATGGGCAGCAGCCAGGAAAAGCGGGTCTTCGTACCCTCGAACATCCCTGTGTTGATGAAATAGGGACAAACTACCGTTGTCTTTATGTTCCACTTTTCCTGTTTGATCTCCATTCGGAGCGCTTCGTCAAAACCAAAGGCCGCGAACTTGGACGTGCAATAGTCCACCAGGCGTGAAACACCTATAAGCCCGGCCGCAGATGAAATGGTAACTATATGGCCGTTGCCGGCGCGGACCATCTCGGGAAGAAAAGCTCTAACCGTCCAGAAATGAGCCAGCATGTTAACGGTCATGCTCTTTTCAATCTGTTCATCCGTGCATTTCAAAAAGCTCTTTCCCGAGACAACTCCAGCGTTATTTACAAGAATGTCGACTTTGCCGAAATCTGCTTTCACCGCCTCTGCGACACTATATACTTCGGCGCGGATTGAGACATCACAGTGATAGGCGGCAACCGAGCCGCCTTTTGCCTTTAATTGTGCCGCCGCCTTTTCCAGGCCGGCGTCGTCAATATCCCAGATGATAACTTTGGCGCCCAGGCCCGCAAGCTTTTGGGCCATGAGAAGACCGATTCCGCTTGCCCCTCCGGTAATCAGAACATTTCGACCGTTGATTTGACTCAAGCCTTCTCCTTTTGAGTTGGTATTCGTTTACCGCAGGGACGTAGGGACGCAGGGGACGCAGAGGCGCAGAGAGAGCAGCGAAAATGTATTGATAGCAAAAGAACCGAAGGGATGCAATTTAAACTGCTTGCAAAACGATGTGAAACTGAATTAATAGGCTGTTGTCAAAAAAAGATCAACGCCATCCGATGGGGGCAACGGATCGCGGAAATTATATGCTTCTGGGGAAAAGGAATGAAATTATTTAAAATTGGCGCTGCCATAACTCGTACTGCCGAGAGGACTGAGGAGAGGGCTGAGGCCGTCAGGGAACCATTGGCNNCCTGGATACCTCAGATAGAAGAAGCAATCCGCAAGTCGAGCGAATACTTCTATAGGTTTCAACATCCCGAGGGCTACTGGTGGGCCGAACTGGAATCAAATGTCACAATAACCTGCGAATATGTGATGCTCGCCTTTCTGCTGGGCTTTTCCATTTCCGGGAAGAAAAAGAGCATTGTTAAATATCTGCTCAAACACCAAAACGAAAATGGCGGATGGGGTCTTTATTACGGCGATAAAGGCGAGCTTAGCACCACGATCGAAGCTTATTTCGCCCTTAAGCTCCTGGGAGAAGACCCTGCATCCGAACCCCTTACCAAAGCAAGGGCGTTCATTCTCCAGCGCGGCGGAATAGAAGCAGCGCGCGTTTTTACGAAAATCTGGCTCGCCCTCTTTGACCAATATGATTGGAACAAAGTTCCATCCATGCCTGTAGAACTCGTGCTCCTTCCGCCCGAGTTCTATTTCAACGTATACGAATTTTCCAGTTGGGCCAGGGGAACGGCTGTACCCCTTTCGATAGTTCTTTGCATCAGGCCAAAATTCGGGCTTGCCGATTCTCTTCGCATTCATGAACTTTACGCTCCGGTGCAGGGCAACAAACTCGACAGCCGGATAAACAAGCTCTTCTTTGTCTTCGACAGGATAGCCAAGATTCTCGAAAAAAGACCTATTAGAAAACTCCGCAGCAAGGCTACCGGGGCTGCTGCAAAATGGATCATCGACCACCAGGAAGAAAGCGGCGACTGGGGCGGAATTCAGCCTCCAATGGTCTACTCTCTGCTCGCTTTGCATTACCTCGGGTTTCCTCTTTCTCACGATGTGATGAAAAAGGGGCTTAAGGCAATCGATGATTTTTGCATTGAGGACGAGGAGGGGCTGCGTATGCAGTCCTGCATATCGCCGGTCTGGGATACCGCTCTTACGGCTTTGGCGCTGCTTGAGGCAGGCGTGAGCCCGAAGCATCCGGCCATGGACAAATCGGCCAAGTGGCTTATCTCTCAGCAGATACTTACCGGAGGCGACTGGCAGTTCAAAAACTCATGCAGGCCTGGTGGATGGGCCTTTGAGTTTTCCAACTCCCGCTATCCCGACGTTGACGATTCGGCTGTGGTTTTGAATGTGTTGAACCGCTTCAGTCCGCACAGATGCGATGGGCTCGAATCCTGCGTCTCGCGTGGAATGGAATGGGTCATTAGCATGCAGAGTTCCAACGGCGGATGGGCCGCATTTGACAGAGATAATGGAATGGAAATCCTTAACCGTATTCCATTTGCCGATACCGAAGCGATGGTGGATCCTCCTTCTGCCGATGTAACCGGCCGGGTGCTGGAGGTTATGGGCTGCTGCGGATACGATCGTAGTCATCCGGCTGCAAGGCGCGGGCTCGCGTTCCTTGAAAGGATCCGGGAAAAGGACGGTAGTTGGTGGGGACGATGGGGCGTCAACTATATTTACGGCACCTGGTCCGTCCTTCGCGGGCTGGTCTCCATCGGGGAGGACCTAAAATCGCCTGCCGTGAGGGCTGCCATGCACTGGCTCAAGGACCACCAGAATCCGGACGGAGGCTGGGGTGAAGACTGTGATTCCTATAAGTGGCCTGAACTAAGCGGCCAGGGTCCCAGCACCGCGTCCCAGACCGCATGGGCAATAATGGGCCTTCTAGCCGGGGGAGAAGAAAAATCACCGGAAGTAAGCAAGGGCATCCAGTATCTGGTAAGAACTCAAAAGCCCGACGGGACCTGGGACGAAATACATTTTACCGGTACCGGTTTTCCAAAGCATTTCTATATAAAATATCACAATTACCGGAACTGCTTCCCGCTGATGGCGCTAGGCCAGTATTTGAAGAGACTTCGGTAGCGAGCGGGTAGCGGGGAGCAAGGAGCAAAAAAACATTCCTGCTCCCTGCTCCCTGCTTCGTTCTTTAAGCTTCAGACTTGCCTTTCAATTCCTTAACTGCCTCCCCGATCAGCTTGCCCCATCTGAGGGCGCCCTCGTTTATTGCCTTTTTAATTGCAGCGTTCACAACCGAGCTGAAAGCTGACCCGGCAGGAGACTTTCCGAATTCAGTGTATTGTTCGATTTCCGCATCCGTTAGATTCTTGTATACATACAAATCGGAAATGAGCATCGTCGACCTCACTTTCGCCTCGAGCTCCGGCCTTCTCTTTTCCAACTCGCGTGCGACAGTATCAGATTGTTTTTGTTGTTCTATGGGGAGGGTGGCAATCATACCCAGGACAAGGGCAACTTGCATGTTTATTGATATTTCCACTGCGCTCTCGGTCACCTTCAATGCGGAATCCAGTTCTCGGAGCACTTTCAGACGCTCAGCCGTTGGTGGGGAGTCTCGCAGGAGAGCCGCATACTGCTGCTGTTCTGCTTGTGCTTCAGGTGCGGAGGCGGCTTCCTCGAGCCTGGTGCATTTCTTTCCCTCAGGTGAATCAAGCCACCGAAGGACCTCTTTAATGTCTTGCTCTGTGAGCTTCCCGGCGAGTTCAGCAAACATGACTTCTTTGAGCTTCTCGGGTGCGAATGCCTCTGGTATCGATGCCCTCATAACGGATAAGACGTTCCTGGGCAGCTTTTGTGCCTGAAGATCTTTCAGGGCTGACTGGTCAAACATGACCTGCAACGCAGATGGAAGCTCTCCAAATTGCTTCTCCATGCCTGACTTGGTGTAAAGTTCACGGACCTGCAAGTTGTCGTGATTTTGTGCATACAAAATGATCGGCGACAAAGATAAAAGGACTGTACATAAGCAAATTCTTAGACGCATACTAGTCCTCTCAATTTGGTTCGGGCTTGATAAACGTTAAGACAAAACACTCTGGGCATACCTTCGCGATGACCCGAGAGACCAGCGCGCGAAGGCCCCCGGATTGGCGGGAATATAAGACCCTGTCAAGGCGAGATCAACTTGCAGTAAGGTGTAACCTTACTGCTTCGTTCAAAGGGCGTAAGGCCCCAAAAGAATCAAATGCCGCCCATGAATGTTTCGTCATATGGACGCACAATATCTCTGTCCACCAGTTCCTTGAGTTTGCAAGCGCAGGACGGGTCATCACACGCTTTCCCCCAAACCTGTGGGACTATCTCCGTTATCAGCCTTTTCTGATCTCCGGCATCCAAAGTCATGATCAAACTTTTTATATCTTCGAAGCTCATAAGAATTCCTCGCTGAAACCGATTTACTTTTCCCTTCTGCCTTTAATTAGCACAGGCGCCGCACAAAAATTAGGTTAGAAATGCCACGTCCACATCAGACCGGAGCCGCCTGAAGGGTAGTCGCCCACCCCACCAACGCGCTGATCGACAGACATTTGCTGTCTGGCCGGCGATTCGGAGACATCATACTGAGGGCTGGCTGCGAAAGGCTGGACGATGCTGCCAAAGAAAGAGGTGTTTGGATGTTCGCATTCGCCCGGCAAATAGAGTACGCAGGCAAATACTACAAAAAACAATGCCATTATATGGGTAAGTTTTCGAATCATCGGCAATACCCCCTGTTTATACGGGATCGAGTAACTGTTCTTGCTTAAGATAAGATTTGACAGGATCTATGGGAAGAGAGCATAGAAGCTAATTTAGGAATTCAGGAATTTCAGAATTAAAAACAAAAAGGCACAAAGAAATTACAGGGAAGTTTTCGGGATTTAATCTGAATCTTTCGGGGTTCCGAGCGGTGAAATGCACGCAAAAGGGGCAGCAACTTTGATCCGCTACATACTTGCCTGGGTCCCGATGCTTATGATCGCGGTAGCCAATGGCGCAATTCGCCAGGCAACATTTGCTAAATCCATGACCGAGCTCCGCGCTCATCAACTCTCGACGCTTACCGGTTCAGTGCTCATCGGGCTGTTCAGCTGGTTCGTCATCCGCGCGTGGCCTCCGGCGTCGGGCGATCAGGCGCTGCTGATCGGGTTCATCTGGTTGCTTCTAACGATCGTGTTTGAGTTCTTCATGGGATTGGCGCTCGCACGCCGGCCTGTTTCTCAAGTCCTCCACGACTATAATCTCCTGGCGGGCCGCGTGTGGGTCATCTTTCTCATCTGGCTTGCGCTCGCACCGTGGGTGTTTTTCCGCCTTGGCGGCGATCTCTGACGGCCCGGCTCCGTATGTTTCCCGGTCTAACGCGCACCGGGCGCGCGGGGCCGGGCGCCTTAGAACTTGTAGTTCAGACCGATGTTGAAGATGTTGGCCGTTGTGTTCCATTTGTATGCAACCTGGAACGGGGGAGACGCCGGAATCTGATCGACAATGGCGGACTCGCTTCCGAGGTCCATATAGAGATACTCCGCCTTTACGGTCCAATTTTTACAAAGGGCGTATTCCAAGCCTCCGCCGGCGGTCCAGCCCACCTCTATTTTGCTGAAGGACACGGGGTAGGTCACACCAAAGTCTTGAAAGTTACTTTCTGCCGAGTAGGACACATCGCCGTAGGCAAGACCGACCGTCCCATAGACTAGTAAGGTGGGGGTCACGGTGTAGCCCATCCGCGGGCGCAGTGTTCCGTACCAGTTGGTCTCCTGATGGGCTGTAAGAAACCCCCCGGTAGTAGTGAGGTCGTTCTGGACTATTGGGGAGACTGTCTTGGTGCCGCTCATTCCGGACCCCGAAAAGTCGGCTTCGATTCCAACGACGATGCAACCTGTTTGATAATTGTAGCCCCCCTGAAGACCGCCAACGATTCCGCTCGGATTGGGACTCAGTGTCGTAGGCAACAAGAAGCTAAAGCTTACTGGGTCCGGCAGCGGAGAAAAGCTCGTATCCGTATTGCCCCACCCGTAGCCGAGGTGGAGGCCGGCGTAAGGCCCGGTCCAATTAAAGGAAGGTGCACCGTCCGCCGCCAGACCGGTTTGAGCGAAGATCAGCAAGCAGGCGAGTGGCAGCAAACTCATCGAGCGCAGCAATTTCATGGCTTTCCTCCTTTTTTCATTTTTTCATTGAACTAAATCGAATGCAGAATCTACCTGCGTAAATGATTCATTGCCTCTCTGGACCGGTTTGGAGACTGTTACAGGATTCGTCAATGCCAAAAATGATAAGTATCCCAATCGAAGCATACAAGGGCGGTTTATGGGCATTTCCCTATAGCGCGTGGATACCGTGTCTTATAACCGCTGATTGCTTTCCGGAGCCGTCTTTAACTTTGAAGTAGACGATTTTGCCTCCGGATCCGCTCAGGGTAAAGCTAGGAGCATTCGAGTAGGTCAGCCAGGAAGCGCCGGTAAAGCTGGAGGATTCGCTGGCCATGTAATAAGTGGGAGTGCTGCCCACCACTGTGTTATTCAGAGTGACGACGCGGCTCGCGGTAGAGGTTGCGCCGCCATTTATCGTGAAATAGCTGACAACCGGTGAAATGCCCGTGATCTTCATCCGCAGTCCCGGACTGAATTGCCCCAATTGTGTGACAAGCTCTGCATTGTAAACACAGGAAGCGGGGTCCATACCAGGTCCCTGCTGCGCCGGATTCGCGAATATCTGCTGGGCTGCGATCGCACACTGGCGCGATTTCAAAGCGGGCGACGGCGAGGTGTCCGGCAGAGGGGCGGCCGCTGGATCGACACTGAGCACAAAGGTTGAAATATTCCCTTCGCTGTTGCGGACAATCCGGATGTGGCGGAACTGCTGTGGGAAGTCCCTCAATGATGGGGTCTCGACCACCCAGAAGCCGTATTCGGGATTATAAGGCGAGGGTTGCGGAGTAATGGTGTTGCGGTGCATATGTCCCGCGATCCACAAGGCGAGGTTTGGATAATTGTGGAGTGTGGTGAGCAATTGTTGTTGGGAGACAGGGGAATACGATGACCAATTTCCCAGATATTGAAAAGGAGTGCTATCACTTTGTGGGTTCTGCTGTGCATAGGGGTTCACCGGGATATGCGCACAGACGATCATGAGATCATCGGCGGCCTGACCTTCCTCGAGTTCATTTATGAGCCAATTATATCGTGTTTGGTCGAGAGCTGGGTCCGCACATGCATTGCCGGTCTTGTCGGTATCGTCGAGAACGATGACCTTGACCGGGACATCAGTCTTTGGATAGAAGTGATAGCAGGCAAATCCTTCGGCGATTGTTTGCTGCGTGAATCCGTGACCGGCTGGTTGCGACGTCGTGTTAAAGAATTCGTTCATCCATTGGCTTATCGAGAGCGAGCGCCGGTTCGGGTCAGCTACGATCGTCGGAGCGGGGGTGTACGTCGGTCCTGCATCTATGATGGTCCCGTACTCTGTCGTGCCGTCAACTACACCCATATAGAAACCGCGGGTGTTCAGGATCGTATTAAAAGGAGTGAATATCGACCCTATGTTTATGACGCCGGTTCCGACGAGGGTTTCCCGGACGTAATCGTTCACAAGAGCACCGCCATTCCAGAACTGATCGTGGTTGCCGACGGCCTGATACCAGGGGATCGACTTGTCGAGCCCGGCTGCCTGGTATGGTTGCTGATAATCGGGGGCGTCGACTTCTGGAATAGCGCCTGAACTGGGGTGGATCATCTTGCCGTCCAGGACATCGATATACCATCTGAGCTCGTTGAACTGAGTGTTGTCGGCCGCATCGCCCAAGGCCATGCCGAAATCAAACGGCGCTACCTTGTGCAAGGCGTTGATTGTCTGGACAGCGGCATCGAGGACCTGGGTCGTATAGAGGATAATCCCTGAATAGCAGGCCGAATTACCGGGTGGATTCGGATAATCGTAACCGTAGTAATTAATCCGGGCCGGGCTTTCTTTGTCGGCGATATGTACGTCGCTCATGGTGAAGAAAGTCAAAAGCGTGGCGCATTGCGATGGATCGGTAACCGATGGCTGAATGTTTGGCGGGTTCTGCGTCGGGTCCTGTATGTCGGGGCAAAGGTAAGGGACGACCGGCACATCGCCGGCAGCGGCCATATAATTCCACTCACCGTAGTTGTTTGCCGCGTATCCAGCAATGTCAGAGGGAGGGATCGTCGGCAAGTAACCATGCTGAGGAGGAAACGAGCCCGTAGGCGAGTTAACTGGATTGACCGTCCTGTTGAGTGTCGTGAAGATAGTGCCGGCTATCGGGTACGTTGGCTCGGCCGCGGCCGCTGCGGCGGACGCAAGCACCTTATCGAGGGCCCCAAAAGTTGGGAACTCAAGCCAGAGGGCTGCTGCGGAACCAGCGCAGTACTTCAAAAAATCTCTTCTTAAAATGTTCATGGTGCTTCCTTTTCAATGGTACATGGCATCAGACCATTGGAGGAGGTTTATTGGCATGCCCCTATAGTGCCCGTATGCCGTGTCTTATAACCGCCGATTGCCTTCCCGAGCCGTCTTTAACTTTGAAGTAGACGATTTTGCCTCCGGATCCGCTCAGGGTAAAGCTCGGAGCATTCGAGTAGGGCAGCCAGGCAGCGCCGGCAAAGCTGGAGGATTCGCTTGCCATGTAATAAGTGGGAGTCGTGCCCACGACGGTGTTATTCAAAGTGACGACGTGGCTCACGGTAGAGGTTGCGCCGCCGTTGATCGTGAAATAGCTGACAGCCGGTGAAATCTGCGCAATCTTCGCCTGCATTTGTGGACTCAATTGCTTGACGAGTTCCGCATTATAGACACCCGAAACCGGATCGACATTGGGTCCCTGTTCCACCTGATTTTGGAATATCTGCTGGGTGGCGATGGCATACGAACGCGATGTCCATGCGGGCGACGGCGACCCGTCCCCGAGAAGGGCCGGATTGTCCGCGGGATCGACACTGAGCACAAAGATCGAAATAGTGTTGTCGCTGTTGCGAACGATCTGAAAGTTACGGAACTGCTGAGGGAAGTCCCTTAAGGATGGGGTCTCGACTTCCCAGAAGCCGTATTCAGGGTTGCCATTGGGTGAGGGTTGTGGAGTAATGGCGTTACGGTGGATATGTCCAGCGATCCACAGGATGAGGTTACTATAAGTGTGGAGTTTGGCGAGCAAATTGGTATCGGAAATATAGGAAGTCGGGGCCCAAAGTGGGTACAACGGATAAGCCGGATTACTGGCGGGTGGTGTCGCGGGCGCCGGAATGATAGGCGCGACGTAGGGCCGGAGCGGGATATGCGCGCAGATGACCATGAGCTCACCCGCGGCCTGACCCGCATCGAGCTCTGCTACGAGCCAGTTGTAGCGTTGTTGGTCGAGAGCGCCGGCTGCACCGCCGTTGACTTTGTCGGTATCGTCGAGAACGATGACCTTGATCGGGATATTCGACCTCGGATAGAAGTGATAGCAGGCAAATCCTTCGCTGATCATTTGCTGCGTGAATCCGTGACCGGCCGGTTGCGACGTTGTGGTAAAGAATTCTCCCATCCACTGGTTGATCGTAAGCGAGCGGCGGTTCGGATCGGCGACAATCGGGTTAGCGGTCAGCCCGGCATCTATAATGTCCCCGTACTCTGTCGTGCCGTCAACGACACCCATATAGTCGCCGGAGCCCTGGTTGCTCAGGAGCTGGATAAAATTAGGGGGTATTGTGGTTGCCGGGCCGAAATTCAAGACGTTGGAGCCGATGTAGATTGGCCGGAGGTCATAGGAGGCAGTGTGTACCGGGGCAGAGCCCATCCAGAACTGATCGTGGTTGCCGATGGCCTGATACCAGGCGATCGACTTATCGAGCCCGGCTGCCTGGTACGGTTTCTGATAATCAGGGGCGCCGGCTCCGGGGACAGCGCCGGAGCTGGGGTGGATCATCTTGCCGTCGAGGACGTCGATATACCATCTGAGTTCGTTGTACTGAGTGTTGTTAGCCGCATCGCCCAGGCCTATGCCGAAATCGAACGGCGCCAGTTTGTGCAAGGCGTTGATTGTCTGGACAGCGGCATCGAGGACGTGGGTCGTATAAAGCATAATCGCTGAATACGCCGAAGAATTACCTAAAGGAGCATTGGCCGGGCTACCAGTTGATCCCGTGGTGATCGTTGGATACTTGTACCCAAAGTAGATACACTGAGCCGGGCCTTCTTTGTCGCAGATATGTATGTCGCTCATGGTGAAGAAAGTCAAAAGCGTCGCGCAATTCGATGGATCGTTGACCGATAGATCGGGGACCGGTGGACCATTAAGGCCCCCGATCACCATGGGGGGGCGAACGAAAAGGTAGCCTTCTCCATCCCTGTTCCACTCGCCGTAGTTGTTTGCCGCGTACTCAGAGACCTGATATGGTAAAAGGATCGTGCCCGGATACGGGGAAGGCGGGACATAGGGACTGACAGTCTGCTCGAGTGTCGTGAGTATAGTACCGGAGATCGGGTACGTTGGCGCAGGGGGCGACCCTCCGGCGGCCAGCACCTTCTTCATGGTCCCCAGAGGCGATAAGTCCAGCCCCAGGGCTGCCGCGGAACCAACGCAGTACTTCAAAAAATCTCTTCTTAAAATGTTCATTAGCGATCCTTCCTCACTTGATGGTGGTTATTAGATCGGAATTAGCACCATTTTAAGTTAGAGGAATCTCGCAATGCCTCCTTTCCGAATCGGAAACTGTAAGTGTCACATCCGGAGTTTCCGGATGGACACTAGTTGAGGTGAGCTTGGCACATAATAGTGGGAAAGCCTGAAAACCCATCTTTCACGACGCGAGGCGGAAGCCCTTGCCTCATCTCTGGTAATCGGCATGCGGGCGCCCGTCGGCCTTCTTGCCAACGGGGTACACTGGGCGCCCCGGGAAATACCACAGGTTTAAAAACAAACAGCGGAATTTAGGAATTCGGGAATGCAGGAATTTAGGAATTTAGGAATTTAGGAATTTAGGAATTAAAAACAAACTCTCAATTCACCAGTCTTTCCAATCCCTCAATCCCACGTATGATATTGTCTAAGTAAAAAGTAAAAATCTCCGCACGTTTGCCTTTTTACTTTGGCCTTTTGCCTCACCTTTTCTCTGCCTCTTAAAACGGCAGGTGTTTTACCCGGACACCCGGGGCGAACAGACTGGACAAAGTCGGGCGAGGATAAGCCTCGCTCCTGATCAATCAACCGCTCATCCGCCATTCACCCTATCTACAGCCCACGATTCGAGCCATGCGGCGATCCCTTCCTGCGACATCAGCAAATCCAGGACATTTTCGCGCATCGCGTGCTCGACGATATTCGGATATACGGAGCACTTATGGTCCTGCCCGATGGTCTGGCCTCCCCGCTCCCGAATAGTCCGCATTCCCCGTGCGCCATCCGTTCCCAGCCCGCTCAGCAAAACACCGCAGGCGTTCTCCCCAAAATGTTCCGCAACGCTCTCCATGAGGGAATCGATGGCCGCCTCGGCTGAATTTCCGACATCGATTACCGGTTCGTCGTCGTGCGAAGGAGTCGTTATGCGCAGGCCGCAATGGGTCGTGCCCACGTATACCTTGCCTGCGCACAGTTGTTGCGGGCCGGTTACTGCGACCACTTCGAGCGGGCTGATCTCGTTAAAATAGGTACAGAACGGCCCGAGAATCCTGGGATGGATTTCCTGCAAGGCGATTACCGACCCGGCAAAATCGGGTGGAAGATGCGTAACGATGCGCATGATGGTGTTCGGCCCGGCAAGCGTGGCACCGAGAACCGCCACCGCAGAAGGGGCGCTGTTTTGGGTGGTAAGGAGGACGTCTTTCCGCTTGCGTCTCCGGACCCGGCGCATCCGGTGCACCTGCATCCTCGCAGCCGCGCGCACCCGCATGCGGATCAACTCCTCTTCGCTAACCCAGTTCGACCCATTCACTTTCGAGGGCTTGGGGACGAAATCCATCACCCCGAGCCTCAGTGCTTCGAATGCGAACCAGCCGTCTTGGACCAGGGAGCTGATGATCAGGACCGGGATCTGATAGCGCACCATAATATTTTTGACAGCCGTGATGCCGTTCATCACCGGCATGTCGATATCCATCGTCACGACGTCGGGTTTGAGCGACGGGATTTTCTCGAGGCAGTCCTGGCCATGGACGGCCACGCCCAGCACGTCGATATGCTCGTCCTTGCTCAGTATCTCTTTAATTGCTTTCCGCATGATGGGAGCGTCGTCCACGATGAGTGTCCGGACCTTTGTCCCATTCCCGTTTTCATTTGCAGCAATCATTCCTTACCACACCTCCATTAGATTTTCCGGAGCGGTCCACGTGATTGCCTCCGGCCGGTATTCCGCCGCCTGACGCACGCTTTCGACCAAGTCCGCACAGATTACCGTTTCGGGCGGCGGCACTATCACACGCGCACCGTTTCGCAAAAGCTCGTGCACCGTCTCGTGGGGAAGCGCGTGGGCAGCGGAAAGGCAGAAAACATTGAGCAAAGACCCCGTCTGTCTTGCAAGCTCTGTGNNATTGAGGCAATCCCGGGAAGGAACCTGACCGGCAGAATGTCCTCCCCCGTCCCGAGGTGTAACGAGCCGTACGAGATGGCGTCCGCCGCGGGAAGCTCCTTTACCCTCACGACGGTTTGCTCTTCGATCATATGGCAAAAGGCCGGGAGGAAACTGGGCGCCATTCTCTGAAATCCGACCACCAGGTTATTGGGGACGATCTGGCGCAAAGGAAGCCTGAACCAGTCCATCCACGCCCCTTCCGCTCCGATCACCACCAGTATCCTGCCACCTTCACCGCGGGGTCCGAGCATATTGCCGTGCGTCTGCCGAGGTTTTCGCCAGCGTCGGTAGCGGGTAACGTCGCCGCGCGCCGCACGTTTTACCAGATCGCGCAGACGTCCGCCGTAGCTTTCGATGTCGTCTCTTGCATTCGGCTTTGGGATGAAGTCGACCGCCCCCAGCTTCAGAAATTCGAAGACGTCGCCCGGTGCACCTTTTCCAAACGAGCTGATGATGAGCGCGGGGATCGAATGGCGAATCATCACATGCTTAAGGGTCGTATCCCCCTGCATGTCGGGCATTTGGATATCGAGAGTGAGAAGGTCTACAGGGCCATGGGCTTCGAGAAAATCGAGACACTCGCGCCCGTTTTTCGCCCTTCCTGCCACTTCGATCGCCGGGTCTTGCGAGAGGATGTGCCCTAGTTGCCGCCAGAATAAGGAAGAGTCCTCGACGATCAGCACCCGTACCTTGCGCGCTTCGGCGGCCGGCGTGGAAAGGGGCGCAGGCGCCTTATGCCCCCGGTCTTCCGGCGCGAGCTCGTCGGAAAAGTCAAAAATTTGGGCGGGTTGCCCGTCGCCCACCCCACCGTTAAGACCGGCGAGCTCGCCGTTACCCGCTGGCGGGTACTCGGCAATGCGCGCTTCGTCGCCCTGGCGGATGCCTTCGATCAGAAGGTGCTCCCATCCTTTGAAGATGGAAACCCTTTCGGCAAACTGAAAAGGCCCTATCTCGAAGCAGCCGTCTTTCCAGCGGATGATCTCAAAAAAGGCGGGCTCTCCGTCGATCTCCCCCGCCTGGGCGTGGCAGATTTGTCCGCCCTTCATCCAGATGAGGCCTTTGCCACAAGAAGAAACGACGCTGATGGTCTTGTCAGAACCGGATAGGCAGAGCATCTGGAGGAGATCGGGCAGCTCCAGGTTGAGCGTTCCCGTAAACCCTTGAGAGCTGGGCCGCGTAGGCGGAGGACTATGCTGATAATGCTCATCCTGCTTCGGGGTCATTCCAACCATTTCCCTGTGGAAGTCTGCTCTCGATCGGCCGCCTCTCCACCGAAGGCGGCCCTCACCGGCGTACGCGCCGGTTAATGCACGCAGGCCTGTCGCGAAGTTTCGACACTCCGCGGGGGGCCCTTCATTCGTTTGAGAAGGGCGGAGACATCCAGGATCAGCGACACGGCGCCATCACCCAAAATCGTCGCACCGGAGAATCCGTCGAAAGCGTGGTAGTCGTCCTCCAGGGGCTTGATCACCACTTCCCGTTCGCCGATCAGCCCATCTACCACCAGTCCCACCTCCCGGAAGCTGGTGGAGACGACGACGGTAAACTTTTGGGATTCCTGCTGCTGGTCGGCGCCAGTTCCGAACAGTTGCCCGAGGTGGACGAGGGGAATGGTCTTCCCGCGAAGATTGATCACCTGGAACCCTTCAATGGTGTGCGTTTCGCGGTACCGATACTTAAGAATCTCGGAAACCGAGCTGAGCGGGATGGTGAATACCTGTTTTTCGCTCCGCACCAGCAGTGCGCGGATGATCGCCACGGTCAAGGGTATCCGGACGGTGAAGCGGGTCCCTGTCCCGGCCAAAGAATCGACTTCGACCGATCCGTTCATGCGTTCGACCTTTTCCTTTACGACATCGAGCCCCACGCCCCGGCCCGCCGTCCCGTCCACGCGACTGCGGGTGGAGACGCCCGGCAGGAAGATGGCGTACACCAGCTCCGAATCCGTCAGCCTGGCAAGCTCACCTTCGCTCAGCTCTCGTCTTTCTTTCAGGATTTCCCTCAGTGTGCCGATGTCCACGCCGCAGCCGTCGTCCTCGATCTCGATCACCACATAATCCCCCTGGTGCCAAGCCGCCAGGCGAATGGCTCCGGTCTCCGGCTTTCCGAGTCGCCAGCGCTCCTCCGGAGATTCGATCCCATGCGCGATCGCATTTCGGATGAGCTGAATAATCGGGTCCTGCATCAGTTCGAGTACCCGCTTGTCGATTTCGGTCTCTCCGCCTTCCACCACCAGGTCCACTTTCTTGCCCAGCTTGAGGGACTGGTCGCGGACGACCCGCGGGAAGCGTTGGAAAAGCTGCGAGATCGGAAGCATCCTGACGCGCATGACGGATTCCTGGAGATCGTTCGCAACCCGCCCCAGCGATTGGGTTGATTCGTTCAGCCTGAAGCTGAGGGCGCGGAGCCTTTTGATCTCGCTTTTGGGAAGCCTTCCCGCCGAAGCAAGCTCCCGGAGAAGGTCCCTAAAAATCGCCGCCGTCTGGATGAATTCGGACCGGGTGACGACCAGTTCGCCCACCTGATTCAGCAGTTGGTCAACCTTGAGCGCGTCAACCCGAAGAGAAGCCGAGCTGGAGGTTTCCTCGCCCCTGACTGCATTGCGCGGTCTTCTGGCCTGCTTTCCGTCGCGCGGTTGCGGGCAGGGCGTCTCGCCGGGTGGCTCTTCCTCTGTTGCCGGGGCGAGCGGCGCCAGTTTATCCTCTCTCGCCGGCTGCGGGCCCATCGGAGATTCCGTCTCCGCTTGCGCCGTTGCATAGCCGGGCTTCGGTGTTTCCCGGAAAATATTCTCCTCCGCTAACTCGAAGGCCTTATCAACCGGCATACACACGTCCACGGAGGGAATCTCGCGGGGCGGCTCTTCCTCTGTTGCCGGGGCGAGCGGCGCCAGTCTATCCTCTCCCGCCGGCTGCGGCCCCATCGGGGATTCCGTCTCCACCTGCGCCGTTGCATAGCCGGATTTCGGTGTTTCCTCGAAAATATCCTCCTCCGTTAACTCGAAGGACCTATCGACCGGCATACACACGTCCACGGAGGGAATCTCTCCGGGCGTTTCGAAAGGCTCTATGTTCGGAAACCGAGGGGAAGGGAGCATTTCCCACAGCTTTTCCCTGGTCGAGCGGATGACGTCGATGAGACTGTCTCCCCGGGCGAGTCCCAACTCGAACATGGTGCGTACCGACTGCTCAAAATCCCGGAGCGCCGCTGTTACCGGTTCGTAATCCATGTAGCGCGAAGAAGCGATCATGCGCTCCAGGAGTACTGCCGTTCTGGCGAAGTCGTCCTCGGAAAGAGCGGATTCGCCCACGCCCCTGGCCAACCCGACAAGCTCGGAAAAAAGCTCATGGAAAGAATCCAGGAAAATGGTGAGAAGCTCCTCGTCGTCATCCTCGAGTCGAGCGGCGTATACGACAGAGGCAGCTTCATCGTCAACCGCGGTTTCCGGCAGTGCTGCCGCTGGCAGGAGCCGGCAAAGGCGCTCGCGGCAGGATGCGATCCCACTCGCAAGAAGCTCTCCGCTCACCCCGTCGTTTCCCAGCGCCTCGGTGATTGTCAGCGAAAACTCGTTCAGGGCATTCACAACCTCTCCGAAGTCCATGTAGCGTGAGGAGGACGCCAGGCGCTCGACGAGCATCAGTATGGTGCGGACCTCAGATTCCGCCGGAAGGGCGTCCGGAGCGACGAAGCACCGGCAGGCGAGATCGAGAAACGTTTCCCGGAAGGATTCCGAATAAATGGCAAGGAGCTCCTCGTCGTCTTCAACCGGGACCTCTGCGGCGCTCCCTATTTCCTCCGGTACAGCGCCCGCGGGCGGAAGCTCAAGTCCAGGCAGCAGTTTTCGGAGTCGTTCGGCGAGCGCTTCATACTGTTCGAGGAGAATCTCGCGGTCCCACTGTTCACCTCGGGGCAAGGTTGCACTCTCGAGCTCCCTGAGCCCGGTAGCTACTGTTTCGTAATTCATGTAGAGCGATGAGGCGATGAGCCGCTCCAGCGCCACGCGCGCCGTCACGATTTCCGTATCGGAAAGATTTTGGCCCGAAGAGCTTGAAAAAGACCGTCCGATTTCGGTGAAATGTTCCGCAAAGGACTGCAGGAAGATGGAATAGAGCTCGGGATCTTCCTCTTCTTCGACCTCGGCTTGCAGGTCTTCGGTCCGGTGAAATTCTACGGGAGGCTCACTGGAATCGGTCGGCTCAAATAAGCTCTGAGCACCGGCTTCAAGCAGCGGGCCCACATCGACCTGGTCGATGTGGATCTCGAAAAGTGGGCCCGGATGCTCCCGGCCCGCCTCCGGCACCGCCCCGGGGACTGATTCCCCGGCACCGTTTCCGGCGAGAAAGGCCCGAAGCTCTTCCAGCAGTGAATCGGGAAGGTCGGGCTCTTCCCGTGTTTCCGCGATGATCCCGACTGCGCTCGAGATGAAGTCCACGCAGGAGAGCAAGGCGCTGACGCCTTTGGACGTTACCGGGCGCGCCTCTGCCTGGATCTGGCTGATAAGGCTTTCCAACTCGTGGGTTAGGCCTGCCAGGCGCTCAAACCCCATATATGCGGAAGCTCCCTTGATGCTGTGCGCTACCCGGAAAATCTGCTGGATCTCTCCCTTGTGAGCCCCCTCCTGCTCCAGGGTGAGAAGCGAGCGTTCCAGGTCCTGAAGGTGCTCGCGCACTTCCTCTACATAGTCTTGCAGGAAATCCTGGGGTACCATCGAATCATTAACCTCCCAATACCAAGCTGCATTCAAGTCGTTGCCACTGTTTGCGAGGCAGTCCTGCGAAGCCCTGGACTGCTCCACGGGGTTGTCCACATTCTCGCCGCATTGAATGCAGCCTGCATTATGTCATTCCTGTTTATGCCTTAGCTTCGAGCGCCCGGAGCAGCTCCTGTTCGTCCCCTTTGCGGATCACGTTCAGCATGGGGATCTCCTTTAACTGCTTTGCTATGCCGGGCCCTTCGATGAGCGTATAGAAGACGATGGACGCCCCCGGGTCAAAGTCCAGAATCTCGCGGGCCGCCGCAATACCGTCTTTTCCGCGCATCGTTACGTCCATCGTGACGACGTCCGGCAACAGCTCCCGATACAGGGCAACCGCTTCGCCGCCGTCGCGGGCTTTGCCCACAACGCTGTGACCCGCTTCGGCAAGACACGAGACGATGCAATGCCTCATAAGATTAGAATCATCCACTACAAGAACACGTTTGGACATGCGAATGGCTCTCCAAGTTTAGTCTTTCGGGCTGACCTGATCATCAGACGGGTGGTTGATATTCTCTATGCCTCCGCGAACCGGCGCAGGTTGCTCCGCTGCCGGCGAAGGAGGAGAAGCCTGGGCCTCCCCGTTCCCCTGGCCGCTGCCGGCCGCGTGGGCCTCCACAGCACGCTGGGATTGGCCGTTGGCTCCTTCTTTCGCCTCAGGATGTCCGTTTCCGTTCCCGGTGGTCTCCCCGATCTTGAACTGGGAGATGAGGTTACTGAAGTTGTTCATCATCACAGCGAGATTTTCCGAGGACTGCTGCGAGATCTTCGCCCCCGAGACGTTTGAGGCGGCCACGGTGCTCATATCGTTTACGATCTGCTGGAGCGCGAGGCTGCGCTCTTTCTGCTGCGTGGTCATTTTGGTGATGTTGACCGCGCGCTTGTTGGCATTTACCGAATCCTGCATAACCTGGTTTGCGCTATTCACCTGCTCAGTGGTCGAGGTGGAGATGCCATGGGTGAGTTCGTGCACTTCGGTCATGATGCCGCCCGCGCGCTCGCGCCGTTGGGACTGTTCTGCGGTCATGCCGGAGATATCGTTGGCCAGTCCCTGGAGGCTTTCCATGGCCGCCGAGATCTGCTGAATGGACTTGTTCTGTTCGGAGGTGGCCGCGTCGATTTCATTAATCAGCCCGGCGGTTTGCGTGACAGCGTCAACAATGTTTCCGAGGGCCTTCTGGCTCGCGCTTGCCAGTTGCGCTCCTTCCCGGACGCGCTCCCCGGATCTCTTGATCAGGCCCGAAATCTCTTTGGTCGATTCCGCGGTCCGTTCCGCCAGCTTCCGCACTTCCTCGGCAACAACCGCGAATCCGCGGCCGTGCTCGCCGGCGCGGGCGGCCTCGATTGCGGCGTTTAGGGCGAGCAGGTTCGTCTGGTCAGCGATATCAGAGATCACCTCAATGATTTCTGTGATCTGCTCGGAGCTTTCCGCAATGCTTTGCATGCCGTGTGCCACCTGCTCGACCGCCTCCTTACCAGCGACGGCCGCCTGGTAGGAGGTTTTGGACTGCGTCCCGGCTTGAACGGCCTTCTGGGTGACGCCGGTAATCGAGGCGGACATCTGCTCGGTCGCGCGGGCTGTTTCGGCCACCGCTTCGCGTTGCTGGACGGCGCGCGAGGAGACTTGCTGGGCGGTCTCACCCATCAGCGCGATGATGTCCCTGGCTTCCTCGACCATCGCAGCCTGCGATTGTGCCCCCTGAGCGATGTTTTTGATGTTGACGCTGAGCTCGGAGATGGACTGCGCCGTGCCGTCGTAGGATTGCTGGCTCTCACTGGCGTTCTGCTGCACCTCGCCGGCCGTCTGGCCCATGATCTCTATTCGCTTGAGTACGTCCTGCGCGCGCTTGGTCTGCTCGGCGGCGTTGCTGACGATCTTGGCCGAGATGAGCTTCACGCGCTCGACGGCCATCGACACCTGCCGGTTGCCGTCGACCAGAGTACCGAAGGTGTCTCGAAGCTTCTCGATAAGCCGGTTGAACGCCTCGGCCATCCGGGCGGTTTCGTCGCTTCCGCGTACATTTACCTGGCGGGTAAAGTCGAGGTCGTCGGCAATGCCCAGCATGGCGCCGGAGACTTCCATGATAGGCCGCGAGATCGTTCGGCTGAGATAGACCGCTCCAAAGACGAGCAGGCACAAGATGATGGCCGAAACGCCGATGGCCCTATTCCGCTGCATGGCCAGGGGTGCGAACACCTGGTCGTAGTCGGCGCCCGTGGCAACCGTCCAGTTTTTTGAAAAACTTCTGAAACCCTCACTCCGGATGTAGCCTACGGCGCGGCGGGCGTTAACCTTGGTGACCGGGTTGAGAAACGTGTAGATGAGCAGGCCGTGAGTGTTTGCACCGAACGCCTCGCTGATCACCGGGAGGTTGATTTTGGGATCGGTCACCTTCATGCCGAAGAGCCCTTTGTCCTTGTGGGCAATGATGGACATGTCTTTCCTGTCGACGATGTAGGTGTAGCCGGACTTCTCCACCGGGAAAGCCTGAATGACGGTGTTGACCTCATCCCATCGAACGTACCCGACCAGGACACCGTGCACCTCCTTGCCGACCGCAACCGGCATTGCCACCGCGAGGCTCCACCCATCGGTGGAAGGCACGAGGGTTTTGAGTACCGCATGGTTTGCAAACTCTCCGATCTGAGCCTTCCCGGCCATTGCCTCCGTGAACCAGCCCTGGTCCGCGAAGCTCGTTCCGACCGCCTGCCGCAGGTTGGAGGAGATACAGTTACCGTTCCGGTCGACGACAGCCATCAGATCGAAGCCTTTGGTGGCCTTGATGTACTCTTCCAGGAACGCGGTTGCGCCTTGGCCGCCGCCGGTCCCGAAGGCGGTCCGAATGACTTCCGTGTCCGACAACGCTGTGACGTCAACAACCCGATCGTTCATCATCATCTGGACTGCCAGCGCAATACGCCGCGAGTTGTCCTCCAGACGCTTCTGGATGTCTTCGTGCAACTGAGTGGAGACGTTGTAATAGCTAAGGGCTAGAAATATGGTAACCGGCGCCAGGGTGATCAGCATCAGCACCAACAGCACCTTGTTCCGCAATGACCCTTTGATAAGTCCTTTCCCTAACATAATCCTATTCTCCTTCCTGGTCTCGTCCCTTTATAGAGACATCGAGTGCGGTATCGGCCCGGGCTCTTTGTCGGCAAATTCGGCGCCTATATCTCCCATTTCGTTCAGTTCCTTCTGCTCCTGTGGCCTCAAAATCTGCGTGAAGTCCAGCAGGATAAGGAGCCGGTTCGCAAGCTTGATAACGCCTTCGATGTACCGGGCGTCTATACTCAGGGCTAACAGGTGCGGAGTCGGCTCGATCTCGGCCGCCGGCACCTTCATCACCTCGGAAACCGAATCCACGATAAACCCGGTTTGATGAGAGTCCAACTCGAGGATCAGAATGCGCTTCGTCCGGTCTGTTTCGCCGGGATTCTTCCCGTTGATCAGCAGCCGCTGGCGCAGATCGATGATGGGAATGACTCGCCCGCGCAGATTGATCATGCCCAGGATGAAGCGGGGTGCATTGGGGATCGGGGTGATGGCGGGAAGCCGGATGATCTCCTGCACCATGAGGATGTCGACCCCAAACTCTTCGTCTCCGATGCGGAAGCCGACGAGCTGCCTCAGTGGGGTGGCTTCCTCCAGCGCCCGCTGTCCCAGCGAAAGGGGAGAAGACGGTCTCATATTCATTACCTCCATTTCATGCATGCTATTTCAGCGGAAATTGGAAACCAGCCTTCCGGGTTCTTGCCGGGACTGGGGTCCCATCCAGTAAACACAAAGAGAACCCGCAGCGCGTACGAGCAGGGATGCACGTCGCCCGCAGGGCGTCCGTTACGTTGCCCTAACAGCGAGACTTTCGCATGCTGCGTTCGCGGCTGTAGCGCCGCACGACTCCTGTGGGCAGGCGGCAAGCTCGGCAACAATGGCGGACACCGTTTTGAGTTCCACCGCGCAGCCCTCCATCAAGATTTTTCGCGGCAGGTCCTGTTTTGGGCACATCTCGGGAGAAAGAACGAAAGCTCTTCCTCCCACTTCCCGTATGCGCCGCATTCCATCGATCCCGTCTTCTCCTTCGCCGGAGATCAACAGAGCGACCGCGCTCTTTCCGAGGATCTCGGCGGCCCCCGAAAGCAGGGCGTCGAAAGGACGAACGGAGCCGTTGGTCTTGACCATTTCGAGGGTGATTGCGCCATTTGCCTCCACGGGACGAAACGGGTGCTCCCGCGAGCCGACCACCGAAGTGCGGGGGGCAAGAACACCTCCTGGAGGACAAAACGGTGTGATGGCCAGCCCGCAATCCGCGGCAAGACAGGGGACGAGCGCCTGGATCGCACGAGCGGACAAAGCGGTGGAACAGACAACGGAAGGCGGTTCGTGCAACCCTGAGAGAGCAAAAAAGACTTTGAGCAGCAGTGAAAACCCTCCGTCGCCGCACACGACAATAAGGGAGTCTGCTCCCACGCCTCCACAGCCGTTCCCGTTCGACCGCGCGGGCGCTCCCACGGCGTTGGGCCTGCGGCGAATGTACTGGGCGGCCTCGATTCGGACGCGCGCAGCCTGCGCCACTCGATCGCGTAGTTCTCGTGCTTCCCGCTCAAGGACAGCCGCGTCTTTTCCTGAAGGCTTGGCCAGCACGTCGACCGCTCCGTACCGGAAAGCTTCGTAAGTCTGGGGCGAAGTCTCTCGGGTGAAAGCGCTCACCACCACCACCGGTTTGGGATTGCGGATCATGATGTGCTTCAGTGCTGTGAGCCCGTCCATTTTTGGCATCTGGAGGTCAAGGGTGACGACGTCGGGCTTATATTCGCCAATCAACCGGAGTGCTTCCAATCCGTCGTGGGCGATTCCGGCAAGCTCTATTCGGGGATCTTCAGTGAAAATAGTCTGGAGCGCCCGGCACATAAGAGGCGAATCGTCGACCACGAGCACTCGGCATCGAGATTCAGCAGGCGTCTTGCGAATCGTGATGTCCTCCAGAGAAAACCACTTCGCAAGAATGGCCATCGTGCTTGGACGGGAGAGGGGGGATGACTGTATTATCTGGGAGACCGGCACATTCCCCTCGATGAGTGCATAGAGCTGTTTCTGTTCCTGGAAGGAGGCGGTCGCGGAATCGTCCAGAGACGATTGGGATTCGGTTGTCGTTATCGTGCAGTCAAAATCCGTAATGAAGTAGAACAGGAGATTGGCGTCCTGAATACTTTGAAGGCCTGCGGCGATGAGACGGGAAATGGATTGGGGCTCTGACTGGTTGGGCAGATTCGTCTTGCTTTCCCACGTGTACCAGCCGCAAGACATGCACAGGAACTCATAAAAGGCTTCGATGTCCCGTAGATGTTCCATGACTGCCGAGATCAGATTTCCATCACTAAAATGGAAAATGCCCTCTGCGCCTCCATTGTCAATAACCGAGAGTACCCCGCTCGCCCTGCGCAAATACAAGGAGGTGGCGAGTTCGAGAGCGCTTCGGGCTTCGAGGCTGCCGTTGTTGTTGAAATGCATTCGATTTTGCTGCCACTCGGAAACTGCCGGCAACCACTCGGAAAGGGCTTCGGTATGGAAATCGGGGTCGAAGCGATCTATTGCCAGCCTCGGCCAGATGCCGTTTTGTTCGAATACCTTTTTTTCTACCTGAAACCAGCAGGGAATCAAACAGGTGTGAGGGTGAGTCCGCCAGCCGAGCATAAAATCATTGAGGGCGGAACCCGGAGAACAATCGCCGCACCCAATGATGACATCCACTCGTGCCGGGTCCTTGGGAACGCCAAGCACATCGTCTCCGTGGATGATGTTAAGATCGCCCATTGCGGCGGTAAGTTCTTCGACTGCCGGTTTATTGCCCGGTTCGCTGAGGATTAGCACATTCATTGTTTTGTCGCCTGTATCTGGAACCCAGTTGCGCGCTCCAGTCTCGAAAAAAGGCTTTGGGACGGTTTGTTGTACTCACCTCCTGCTCTGGCAAACCGGTCTTCTACAAGCGCCTGAGCGTCCAGATTGTCTTTCACGAACCCCTCCCGGCGCATTCCATGGAGAATTTCATCCAGTTCCTCGGCTTTGGGAGTATACAGGTCGAAGCGGAACCTGTTTGGCGGATTTGAAAACGCGTATTGAAGGAGCTGGGGTTCCTGCCCCCAATAGCCGGAAAGAATCCCTATCGCCTCATCAATGTGGTCCTGAGCCCAAAGACCGGACATTATCGCTGTCTCGACCATCTTCTGCACCCACTCCGGATGTGCCTGGATAAGTTCCTGCCTGACAATCAAGACGTTGCAAATGAACTTGGGCCAGATCGATTCAACATCCAGGAAACGTTTCCCGATTCCGGTCTCCAGGGCTTTGCTTGCGAACGGTTCCCCGACAAAATAACCGTCTATCTGCGATGCAGCCAAAGCCACAGGCATTTCGGGGGGAGGGACCTCGATGATGTTGACATCGGATTGCCTCAATCCATGTTCTCGAAGATAGCGTTTCAAAGCCAGGTAGTGACCGGAATATCTGAGGGGAACAGCTATCGTCTTTCCAATAAGGTCGGATGCGGAATCGTATCTTGCTGAAGCTCGCACCACCATCGTGCTTTCGTTGCGGTTGCCGATGTAGACAATCTTTAGCGGTACGCCCTGATCGAAGAGCATCAGGGCTAAAGGTGCAATGATGAAGGCCGCCTGAATATGGCCTGAACGGAAGGCTTCCCCCATTTCGGAAAACGAAGAGAATTTCAATGCTTCAAAATAAAGGTCGTCCCCCTTGGTCGCGCAATCGACCAGCGGTGCGGCAAGATTGGAGACAACGGGCATATAGCCCATTATTACGCGGTTCCTGAAGCGGCATTGCTTATTTAGAACCATGTGCGACCCGGTGATCAGCAGCAACCATAAAAACGCTATGACACTGATTCGAAGACCGGCTGAATGTAGCGATAGTTTCCTCATAGCGCCGCATGGACTCCCAGGTGGTGATATATTTGTGACCGCAGTTCTGCCAGGGCGGGACTCGCAAGGAGCCGCGGGTGAGGAATATCTATGGTGTGACAGCATTTTATCCTTGCGGGCGGCTCGCTCATGATGACGACCCGACTGCTCAACTGCAGCGCTTCATCGATATCGTGAGTGACGAAAAGAATCGTGGTTTCCTTAAGCATCATGTGGAGATAGAGTATTTCCTCCCTCATTTGAAGGCGTGTCAGATAGTCCAGGCCGGAAAAGGGCTCGTCAACCAGGAGAACATCGGGTTGGGCGGCAAGTGCCCGCGCGATTTCGGCTCTCTGGCGCATGCCTCCCGAGAGCATGTGGGGGTAGTAGCCCTCGAAACGCTCCAGCGACACGAGTTCAAGGTAGTGCCTGGCTTTTGCGAGCCTTTCTTCGTGATCTTCCAGGTGGCCTAAGGCAAGGGTCACATTTTTCAAGATGGTGAGCCAAGGAAAAAGCGCGCCCTCCTGAAATACAAAAACGTGGTCCCCCCGAGGTCCTTCGACGGGCCTGTCATCTATCCAGACATCTCCCTGAGTGGGTTTTACGAATCCGGCGATTATTTTAAGCAGACTTGATTTCCCGCACCCTGAATGTCCGAGGATCGATACGAACTCACCCCGTTGGATTTCCAGGTTGATATTGTCGAGTACAGTGTTGGAACCGCCATTCGAACGGCGCTGCCTTAGACCCCAGAAGCGCCGTGCGCGATTGTGGCCGTTTGCGTACTCCAGCGTGACTCCATTGAGGCAAATCTTACTTCTGCTCAATTTTGCACCTCACCCAATCAAGCCACTCAAGTCTTGCCATAAAGAAGTCCAGGACTACACCCACAGTCCCGATAGTCACCATGGCCACTACGATGCGGTCAATCCGCATGGCATTTCGGCTATCCATAATGAGAAACCCCAGACCGCTCTTTACTGCAATCATCTCAGCCGCAACCACCACCACCCATGCCATACCAAGGGTGACTCTGAGCACAAGGATGATGTTGGGGATAACTGCCGGAAGTATCAGGTTCCAGAATGAACTCCAGCGGGTAAGCTGGAGGTTTGCCGCTACCTGAAAGTACATGGGGTGGATGCTTGCGGCTGCATTTGTGGCCGCAAGAAGGAGGGGGAAGAAACAGGCGATAAAGATGATGAAAATCGCAGGCAGATCCCCAATCCCGAACCAGAGTATGGCAAACGGCGCCCAAGCCAGGGGCGATATTGGTCTCAGGAACTGGATGAGCGGGTTGCTGATCCGGTTAACGGATCGACTGCGTCCGAGGAATATTCCCAGGGGAATAGCTATCAGAACCGCCAGATAAAATCCCACCGTAACTCGATATAGACTGGCAACGCAGTGCCGGAGCAGTGTCCCGTCCGCAATCAATCCGGAGAACGCGCTAAGTATCTTGTCGATACCAGGTAGGAAATTGTCGTTCCGTAGAAAGAACATGTTGTGATTTCTCTTTTGTCAGTAAGCCTTGACAATTATACTGATTACGCAATTCCGCTCACGGTTAGGCGCGCCCATTTGATGGAGCAACTGATCGTATTCAAGGGGAATAACGGAAAACTTCTTGCCTGTTTTGTTGCTGAGGTAATCAGCGGTAGATTGCCATTCCTTGAATGCCTGCATTGCCCCACGATTTGCCAGGACCCCGATTTTATACTCCTGAGAGTAGCTCGAAACCGGAACAACCCAGGAAAGTCCGGCGAGCAGACAGATCAACATCAGTCTTAGCTTGATAATGGCACATCCCCTTTGCTTGAGCAGGTCCGGATTATTGGTGGAGTTAGCTGCTGTGCAGCACGAAATATGCCACTGCGAAATCGGGCAGTTTTAACGAGTGAGCTTGTGTTGGAGAGGCACAAAGTGACAATTATCGTCACACTTCTTGCCCAAAAACGTCACTTGCTATTTATTCCATGATCGTCGCAAAGCGGAATTGGAGTGAAATTATCGGGAAAGCTGTGTAGATCAATGTACTCGATGACTCTATATGTGCGGTTTTCCGAATCTGGCTTTTCAGACACAATGGTTGGTTACAAAGAAAGCAATTCCAGGTTTGCAGATTGAACTTCGGTTAAGGAGGGGAGCGCCCCACTGTTTTGGTGAACCGGAAAAATCAGAGGCTTAGATCGAAAGGCTTAGGCCCTTTTGCTCTTGGGGGATAGGCATAGGGTAAGCTGTTCACCCCGTTATGCAACGTGCGTTATAGGAGTAACCTTTTGCCTCACCTTTACACTGCCTCTTAGAACGGCAACATTCGGTTCCAGTACATGAAGCCCAGCACCCCCAGGCCGAATGCCACGATAGCCCCCGGAACACCTTTCACTGCAAAGCCCCGCATATCAGGATAAAGCCGCCCAATATCAATGCCGCGACTTGCATGATGAAGCCGGCGGATATTTGGTCGCAGCCGATCAAACCTGCGTATTGAAACATCATGTCGGCCATTCCCTCAGTGTTTTCCCACCACCGAATAGCAGCGGTCGCAAATCTTGGGCTGATCGGGGAACTGGCCCACCTTATCAGACCTTACCCAGCACCTCTCGCACTTTTCGCCGGAAGCTGTTTCAACCTGAATTTTCAACCCGGGTACCTCAACTCCCTGCACCGGATCACTCAGGGCCGATTCCGGCTCAATTGAAACTTGAGATACTATAAAAACAGTCCTGAAAAGCTCGGCGGCGCCCGCAAATTCATTATCCAGCTCAGGTGGAAGGGCAATGCGAACCCTGGCATCGAGGGGGTGTCCGATCACCTTGTCCCTGCGGGCCACTTCGAGGACGCGTTGCACCTCGTTTCTCACCGAGAGGATCTTTTCCCACCGGGCGCTCAGCTCTTCATCTCTAAGGCTCGAATCGATTTCCGGAAAAGAGGCCATGTGCACCGAGGGTTCGGTGCTGTGCGGCATCCGGAGCCATATTTCCTCTGCCGAAAATGAGAGGATAGGGGCCATTAACCGGACAATGGTTCCCAGTATGGTATGAATTACTGTCTGGGCTGAGCGCCTGTCCTCGCCCGAGGCCGAAGCGGTGTAAAGGCGGTCTTTTAGAATATCGAGATAAAACGAGCTCAGGTCCACCACGCAGTAGTTGTGCAGAGCTTGATAGATACGGTGGAATTCGAATCGTTCGTATCCCTGGCGAACTTTCTCAATCAGGTCCTGGAGTTGGTGGAGAGCGAACCTGTCGAGTTCGTCCATTTGCCCGGGCGGGACCAGGTCGGCCGCCGGGTCAAAGTCGTACAGGTTTCCAAGCAGGAACCTGCAAGTGTTTCGGATCCTTCGGTATGCTTCGCTCAGCCTCTTCAGGATATCGGGCGAGATGCGGATGTCGTCCCGATAATCTTCCGCTGAAACCCACAGGCGCAGTATCTCGGCCCCGTACTGTTTAATGATTTCTTCCGGAGCTATAACGTTTCCGAGCGATTTGGACATCTTGTGGCCCTGGCCGTCAACCACGAAGCCGTGAGTGAGAACCGTCTTGTAAGGGGCGATGTCCCTGGTCCCAACCGAAGCGAGCAGTGAGGAATGAAACCATCCGCGATGCTGATCGCTGCCCTCGAGGTACAGGTCTGCAGGCATTGTCAGTTCGGGCCGCTTTTCCAGTACGGCGGCAAAAGAGGTGCCTGAATCGAACCAGACGTCGAGGATGTCTGTCTCCCTTTCGACCTCGCGGCTGCCGCAACCGGGGCAGCAAACACCTTCGGGCAGAAGGTCTTCGACCGGATGTGAAAACCAGGCGTCGGCCCCTTCTTTTTCGAACAGGGCCACGATATGGTCGAAGAGTTCTTCGGAGGTGATATATGTCCCGCATTGCGTGCATCGAAACACGCAGATCGGCACGCCCCACGAGCGCTGCCTGGAAATGCACCAGTCAGGCCTGTTTGCGACCATGTTATGGATGCGCTCCCGCCCCCAGCTGGGTATCCATTGCACCCGGTCGATCCATTCGAGAGCTTTGCGGCGCAGGTCGGTTTTCTCCATCGAGATGAACCACTGGGGAGTAGCGCGGAAAATGACCGGGTTTTTACAGCGCCAGCAGTGGGGATAGCTGTGAACAATGTCAGCTTCGAGCAGCAGACTGCCGTTTTCCTTGAGCTTGGCGATTACGGGCTTGTTGGCGTCGAATACGAACTGTCCGGCAAAGAACGGCACGTCCTTGGTGAAGCGCCCCGTATCGTCGACGGGAGAATAGACATCCAGACCATATTCGAGCGCCATGTCGTAGTCTTCGCGGCCGTGGCCGGGGGCGGTGTGAACTGCGCCCGTTCCTGCTTCGAGAGTCACATGGGCCCCGAGCACAATGACCGAATCGCGTTCGAGGAAAGGGTGGCGTGCTTTAAGACCGCTCAACTCCCCTGCCCGGAAATCGCGGATAACTTTGTAGTCTTTTACGCCCAGCACTCCCATTACGTTTTCCAGAAGCCCTCGGGCCAAAATCCAGACTTCGCCCTCGACTTCGGCCGCCACGTATTCGAAATCGGGATGGAGCGCAATGGCAAGGTTCGCCGGGAGGGTCCAGGGGGTGGTGGTCCAGATCAGGACATAAGCAGGCTTTGCTGACAACTCGGGAAATTTTGCCCGGCTCTCGGAAGTGAGCTGGAATTTAACGTATATGGATGGTGACTTGTGGTCGGCGTACTCAACTTCGGCTTCAGCCAGGGCGGTCATACAGCTTGCGCACCAGTAGATCGGCTTCTTGCTGCGGATTACACTGCCGTTTTGGAAAAACCGGCCCAGTTCGCGCGCAATAGTGGCCTCATAACCGTATGCCATGGTCAGGTAGGGGTTGTCCCATTGGCCGATAACCCCGAGTCTTTTGAATTCGTTTCGCTGTATATCGACGAAACTCTCGGCGTAGCGGCGGCAATGCCCGCGGATTTCGGCGACCTGCATCGTCTCCTTTTTCTTCCCCAGTTCCCTGTCCACCTGGTGCTCTATCGGAAGTCCGTGGCAGTCCCAGCCCGGAATGTAAACGGCGTCCATTCCGCTCATCTGGCGGGATTTTATGATCACGTCCTTGAGGATTTTGTTAAGGGCCGTCCCGAGGTGAATATGTCCGTTGGCATAAGGCGGTCCATCGTGCAGAATATAGCGCGGGCGGCCTTTGCCTTTTTCGCGCAGCAGCGTGTACAGACCCATTTCATCCCATTTTTTAAGCAGTTCCGGCTCACGAACCGAAAGGTTGGCCTTCATGGGAAAGTCGGTTTTGGGAAGATTGAGAGTTTCTTTGTAGTCCATCGAGCCGCCTTTTGAGTTATTTGAGTTATTAGTTTAGAGTTTTTAGTTTTCAGTCAAATCCAAACCCGTCTGGGTTCTTAGTCTTCAAAAAGTCGATCATTCTTTCGCCCATATGGAGCGAAAATTTAAAATATAACACTTTCGGGCATAAACCGGAAGATAGATCTGTTTTTACGCGATTGACAACTAACACAATCCGGTGGTTATTCCGATGTCATGGTTCAAAACCTCCTGTAAGTTATTGGAAACAATTGAGGACGATCAGCGAAAAAGAAGAGCTAATTTCTTCATAATCCCGCTGTAGTCGCTGAAAATACAGAGCAATTTTGATGTCTGATTTCGCATCACGGTGATTTAATTGATCATTTTCGATTTTATACGGTCTATAACAGTGAGCAATGAAGGCAAAAGTAAAAAAAGTTAAAAGGCAAAAGTGGAGCAACAAAACAAGGTCGCGGGTCGGAGAACAGCTTCCCGTTGAGCATGGAGCATGGAGCATGGAGCAGGGAGCGGGGAGTGGTGAAGCGTGAAGCGTGAACCACGCGCGACGCGTGGACAATGAACAGTGAAAACCTCGCTTCGTGGTGAACTGTGAACAGTGAATAGTGGCCGTCTTTGATCATTTTACCTTCTTGGCCTGGTTCGATTCCTCTTACGAGATATTCTTAAAATCTCAGGACTGAGGACTGAGGACTGAGGACTGAGTGGAAATCCGCAAGCCGCCACAATCAGACAATATTATACTTAGGGATCACTTGG
Organism: Syntrophobacter sp. SbD1; assembly: GCA_900290365.1. Classification (GTDB taxonomy): domain Bacteria; phylum Desulfobacterota; class Syntrophobacteria; order Syntrophobacterales; family Syntrophobacteraceae; genus SbD1. The sequence continues at coordinate 49,726 of OMOE01000128.1, forward strand.
GCTTGCCAAACGGCAACGAGAAACGGCAACCAGAAACGGCAACCAGAAGCGGCAACGAGAAACGGCAAAAGAGCAATTAGAAATTACCAATTAGGAATTAGGAATGGGTTGCCCCCGGGCCGCTTAGGACGGAATTCAGGATTGAGGACTGAGATGGCAAACTTTGAGGACTGGCGGAAAATGAGCGGGAAATAAGACAAAGAAGGAACGAGCAAAAAGAAAAGATCAGGGGGCAGGGGAGGGCGAACAGCGACCGTGAAATGCAAGATTTCAGAGTTAAATGATTAATGAGTATCTTGAAAGTACCTGAAGTCATACTCGAATTATGGTCCTAACCGGTCTCAAGCCTAAAAAGTGGTGTTTCTGATGGATGATAATTACCAGGGTGTCCGAGAGTATCTGAAGTCATAGGTGAATTCGGGTCCTAACCGGTCTCGCGACGGAAAACGGGGATACGGGTTGCGGGTTACGGGTTACGGGGCGAGAGGGCCTTACGCCTTCCGATATGAGCGAAGGCCGGCATGCCGGGCAGTGTCCGGATTACTAATGGGTGGGCAAATTGAAGCGCCTGGAAGCCCAACGAAGCGATGATCCGGTGAGTGAAGCCCTGGGGCATGACCACGGCAGTTGACACAATATCATTCTGGATATCTTGATTCCGGGAGAGCCCTTCTGCGAACTGTCAAATGGGTGCCGTTAAAGAGGCTATTTGAGGGTCGAAAACCACATTTTAAGACTCTAAAATGGCCTATCAGGACCGCTCTTCCCTTGAACAGTAGCGCTTTTGCGTGGCCCGACCCAATGCCGCTAACTTAAGCATGTTATTGAAATCAATGAGTATT
>OMOE01000125.1:0-2632 GCA_900290365.1 Syntrophobacter sp. SbD1
AAATGCCTCCTTTCCGAATTGGAAACTGTAAGTGTCACATCCGGAGTTTCCGGATGGACACTACTCTCCCCTTCTTTTCACTTTGCGCCTTGATTCAGCACATCTCAAAGATAAATATCCTTGTAAAAGCGGAATGCGACCTTACTATTGCTCACAGAATGATGTTTTATCCGCTTTGCCCCTCTTCCCCCTTTGTGGCCGACCAGGTCGAGGAGGCCGAATGACAAAATTCAAATTCAAGCCCTATCTGAATCAAGTCTCCACTGTGCTCTTATGGGGATCGGTCAGGGGTAAATTCGAAAAACCGTCCGAAAAGCTATACTCCGGGAAGGATATTTGTGTCGCGGGAACAATTACAGAGTTCTCAGGGTGGACCGGAGATCATTGTGATAGAACCACTACAAATAAGAAGCAGGTAAATTTGACTCTATGATTCGATAGGACTTCAGCGTGTCGCAAAACTCTTGCGGTTAGAATCCGAAAAGTGAGGCTTATTTCAATCATGAAGCGAATCCTTTTTGTAAGCGCCATAAATCATCTGCATCATGTGGAAAATCGCTATGGACCCCTCTGGCCTGCATATCTGGCTTCCTATGTCGAAGAGAATCTCGGAAAAGGTTTCTTTGAATACCTCTATGCAAACCACGCGGTCGAGGACAAGATACGGAATTACAAACCCGATCTCGTCGCCATAAGTTCCGTAACTCAGAATTTCAACTACGCAATCCGCTATGCCGGGATAGCAAAGAAATACGGCCTGCCCGTTATTGTTGGCGGAACGCACATCACCAGTCTGCCGAGCTGCCTCGCTAAGGAGATGGACGTCGCCTGCATGGGAGAGGGAGAAGAGACCTTCCTGGAACTCATGCGCCATTTCCTGGAATCCTCTTCTTTCGCGGCAGATAAACTTCCCTCGATCCTTGGGATTGCATTTCACGAAAACGGGCAGGTGAGGGTCACGGCCCCGAGGACCTTGCACAATTCAATAGACCGGCTGCCGCACCCTAAGCGTTCCATCATCGGTTATGGAAGAAGAACATATCTGTATACCGCCAGGGGATGCCCGGACCGATGTGTCTTTTGTGGGGCCAGCCGTCACTGGGGAAAAGTGCGCTACGCTTCGACCCCTTATATTCTTGAAGAGATTGAGGAATTGATCGAACATGGGGTCAAGGTGATAAGGTTTGCCGACGAGAATTTCGTCGCCAATAAGCCTCGTCTGAGAGAGCTTGCCAAAGAGATTCGAGCTCGGGGCATCAACACAAGGGTCAAATTTTCCTGCTGGTGCCGCTCGAGCACCGTGGACGCCGAGACTGCGGAACTTCTCAAGTCCATGAATGTCGTTTCGGCCAAACTGGGGCTTGAGTCGGGCAGCAGCCGTATCCTGAGCTATCTCAAGGGCAAAGTCACCGTGGAGCAGAACCGGAATGGGGTAGAGCTGCTGAAAAAGGCGGGCCTGCAAGTGAACGCCGATTTCATCATCGCCTCGCCCGATGAGACAAAAGAAGAAATATTGCAGACTTATGAATTCATCAAGCGGACTCCGCTTGATTTCGTGGAAATAAACATCCTCTCGCCGCTTCCGGGGACCCCCATCTGGGAGTACAGCCTCTCGAAGAATCTTGTTTCCGATGCCATGGACTGGAGCCGGCTTAACTTCAAGTTCAATAAAGACCCGGGGACGGCTATCGTTCTCTCCGAGACCCTTGGTCATTCCGAAATTGCAAAACTCCACAGGAAATTTCAGTGGCTCAGATTGCTGAAAGCCTTCAAAGCAGTTTGGACGAGCCCGTGGCTTGCCGAGTCGCCGATGCTGGTGCTCAGGAGAGTAATCCAAAGAGTGAAAAGACGGGCCTTGAAAATGGAATATTAATCCTGAATTCAGTCCTCCGTCATCTGTCCAAGCATTTAGGACCGGAATTAACCAGTGGCTTCAGGTAAGTCGCAGAAATGAGGAATCATCTCCATCCGAAACACCGAATTATGCGCTTGCAAGCAATTAGGACCCAATTTGCCTATGACTTCAGGTACGTCCGTGAAATCGGGAAAATCAAGTAACCGCGAAAGTTTGCTCCTAACCATCACTGCAATGCCATCAACTATGCGCTGTTCCGTGCTCTCACGGAGGATTTAAAGTAACCGCAGACCTGTGAATCGCGCCTTGGACAGGAGTAAGCGAATGCCGACGACGCCGTGGACTACTTTTCGCCAACCTGATGGTGATCGGGAATACCTGGTGCTCCTTACCGAACTTCCCCTTAGATGGTTCCGGGATCTTCCGGGGTTTTTCGGACATACCCTGCGAATTCAATCTCAGCTGAGGTCAACGTCAGGCGTGATAGGGTACTCCCTGCTGGCGCGAGTGTTCAGGAAAAGGTTCTGGACTCTGTCCGTATGGGAAGATGAGGCTGCCTTGAAGGCCTTCGTGGCGCAGGCGCCACATCTTACGGCAATGAGGTCCCTGCGGGGCAAGATGATGAACACCCGCTTCATTCGGTGGAGAATACGTGGTTCAGAGTATCCGCCGAAATGGCCGGAAGCCCTCGGGCGGCTAACGCAAGGCTAGCTTGCGCAAGGCAAAAGTAAAAAGTAAAAAGGCAAAAGTTAAGAAACAAACCTTTAGAAAAGCGGA
>OMOE01000125.1:2642-23467 GCA_900290365.1 Syntrophobacter sp. SbD1
AAAGTAAAAAGTAAAAAGGCAAAAGTTAAGAAACAAACCTTTAGAAAAGCGGAGCGACTGGCCAGCCTTTTCATGGTTTCCGGGTGTCCCGGGGGATATGAGGAACTGTTTTATTGTTTTTTTTGGAACGCCGCCGTGGAAGGCGGCGCTACCAGTGTTTTTAGAAGCTTTTTCCGACGACTGGCCACTAACCACTAACCACTGTTTTTACTCGATAAGTATACTCCACGTTGAGCGAAGCAACGTCGAATTCGCTTTCCACAAGGCCGCGCAGCAGATAGGGATGGCTCATGTCGAGGTCCTGGCAAAATCGTCTGAATGGTTTCGGGAAAAAGACCGTTTCAAAGATCCCCGTTTCATCTTCGAAGGTAAAAAATTCCATTTCTTCGCCTTCCCTGGTCAAGACTTCCTTGCGTGTGATGGGCCAACCCTTCATCTGGATTTTTTCCCCCACGTGAGCGGCCATTTCGGACGCCGGTACGATCGATTTTCGTAGTGGGCGGAAAAAAGGCTCAGCCAGTTCAAGTGGATGGACCGAAAGAAGAAATCCCAGGGTTTCCAATTCGTGCGCCCATTTGCGCTCGCTGGAAAAATCCGGGAAGACGGGGCGGGCGGTGGGACCGCCTGCCAGGTTCGCCGCTGCCTTCGGCGGCGGCAAAAAAAGGGCGGTGGGACCGCCGTCCGGGTTCGCCGCTGCCTTCGGCGGCGGTAAAAAAATCCCCCCCGGCCCCCCTTTAGGAAAGGGGGGAGTTTGCGGAACCGCTTCCGATGTTCCTTTGGAGGGCAGGGGGGGTTGTGAAAAAATCGCACGCGGTTTTTGGGGGAAGAGTAGAGGAGATTGGGGTTCGTGCAATAGTTGCTGTCTGTTGTTCTTGCCGCCGCCGGAGGCAGCGGCAATCCTGGCCGGCGGTCCCACCGCCCCGCCGCCGGAGGCAGCGGCGATCCCGGCTGGCGGTCCCACCGCCGCTTCTGTGAACCAGAGCATCTGAGGGCGGTTCAAGTCTCCGGAAATGGAATCGAGTGTGCCGCTTTTGACCAGTATGGCGGCATCCTTGGCGGATATGCCGCCTTGCCCCCTCAATCGTTCCAAAAATTGCTCCAGCGACGAAAAGGACCCGCCACGGCTTCTTTCCTCAAGGATTGTTTCCACGGAGCTTTTCTTTATTGCCTGGAGCTGTTGAAAACCGGTTCGTATTGTTTTCCCCATGCCGGTGTAGGGCAGCCGGCTTTCGTTTATATCCGGTCCCAGGACCTCCAGTCCCATGCGCCGGGATTCCGAAATGTAGGCGAAGGTGCTGTAGTAGCCTCCCCCGTTAGAGATGACCGCCGCCATGAATTCGGCTGGATGATGCGCTTTAAGATAGGCGGACTTAAAGCTCACCAGGGCATAGGAAGCCGAGTGCGGTTTGCAGAAAGAATAGCCGGCAAAAGAGGTGCACATGTCCCAGACTTTTTCCACTACCTCGGGGGAAATCCCGTTTCGAGCGCATCCCTGCTCAAAGCGCGCCCTGTAGTCCAAAAGCTTTTCCCGGCTTTTCTTGCTTATCACTTTTCTCAAGCTGTCCGCCTCGCCCCATGAAAAACCGGCCAGCGCCATCGCCGCCTGCACCACATCTTCCTGGTAGACCAGTATTCCGTAATTTTCGGCAAGGATCTTATCGAGGCATGGATGGAGCGGCTCGTAGGGCTCCCCATGAAGCCGGTTCAGGTATTGCCGGATAAACCGGTTTGCGGCCGGGCGGATGATTGACGAATGGATTACTGCGTGCTCGAAATCCCCCGTTGCCGCCTTTGCCTGGAGAAGCCGCATGGCCGGAGATTCAAGATAGAAGACGCCCATCGTGTCGCCACGGCTGATGATTTCCAGGGTTTGCGGGTCGTCGACCGGGTTGAAGCTCGCGTAGTCGATGCTCTTTGCCGTATTTTCCCGAACCGCTTTGATGGTGTCTCGGATCACGGCAAGTGAGCGGTTGCCCAGAAGATCTATTTTGACCAGCCCCGCCTTCTCGGCCTGGTCTTTTTCCCATTGGATGATGCGCACCCCTTTTGCGCTTATCTGGACCGGCACATACCTGGATACCCGGTCCGGAACGAGCACCACTCCGCCGCAGTGCGTCCCGATATTTCGGGGTATTGACTCAAGGCGCGAAGCAAGGCCGACGATTTCCGGCCAGGGAGGATCCAGGGGAAAATTGTGGAACCCGGGATGGAATTTTATATGTTCCCCTATCCCCTGTGGGCCCCAGTAGTTCATCCTGCGCGTTACCTCCTTTATTTCGGAGGCCGGAACACCGTATACTTTCGCTACTTCCCGCACCGAGGCCCTGGCCCGGAAACCGACGTGGTTGCTGACCATAGCCATCCTTTGGCTTCCGTAATGAGTCATTATTTCTTCGAAAAGCCCATCGCGTTCGTCCCACGGAAAATCAACGTCTATGTCCGGGAGGTCCTTTCGTTCGGGATTTAAAAACCGGCTGAACAAGAGATTGTGCCTGATGGGATCGACGTGCGATATTCCTAAAAGATAACTGACCAGGCTTGCGGCCCCGCTGCCCCGGCCGCAGTGGATCGGACGGCGGCGCACGATATCGGCCACTACCAGGAAGTAATCCACAAACCCTTTGGAGCGTATAAGATCGAGTTCTTCAGCGAGCCGGTCTTCAATCGTGCTGGAAGTCTTTGCGTAGCGCCGGCCAATTCCCCTGCGGCACTCGGAGGCAAGCAGAGCGAAGTGGTCCTCGTTTTTATCCAGGTAATGAGGAAAAACGGTCTGAAAACGGTCCCGGGCGGTATGGCATCCCATGCCGATCTTTACCGCATTTGCCAGCGCTTCCGGACAGTTGGGAAAGTGCAGGGCCATCTCGCGGGCTGACTTCAGCCTCCGGCCCGGCTCTACTGTCTCCCCGGGCGCAAGAGAGCCCAGGGTCTTGTTTAAATCTATGGCCCGAAGGAGCCTGTGAAGCGAATAGTCCTCTTCCCGGACAAAATGGACCGCGTTTGTGGCCACCGGCGCAATGCCGATCTCCTTCGCCGCATGGATCAGCTTCCGGTCCAATGGGCCGGGCACTATCTCAAAAAAGCATTCCAACCGGTTGCGCAATGCTTGCAGCAATTCCGGATCGGCGCTTAGCAGTACGAGATCGGAGCTCTTTCCCGGAAGACTTCCAATTAGCGAGAAAAGCGAGAAGGCATCCTCTGTGTGACGGCGGGTGATTATCTCCGAGAGGATTTCGTAGCCCATGGCTGTTTTTGCAAGGATCACCGCACTTGTTTGCGGGGTTTTCACTTCGACCCCTACTATAGGTTCGATTCCGGCTGCCGCCGCAGCTTCCAGGAAATTGATAAGGCCGTAGAAACCGTTTGTATCGGTCAGGGCAAGATGGGTAAAACCAGATTGATAAGGCCGTAGAAACCGTTTGTATCGGTCAGGGCAAGATGGGTAAAACCAGCCCTTTTTGCCTCCCTGCACAAGACTTCGGGCGAACTTACCCCCTGCATCATGGAATAGAAGGAATGAACATGGAGGTGGATAAACCCCATGCAATTGCTCCTTTCCCGAATTTGATTCGGATCGAATCCAGGACCTTCTGAAGGTTGTGCTCTTTTGACGATCTCTTGTTTTCCCACGTGAAAAGCGGAAGCTGGACCAGGGGCATCACCAGGTCCGAAAATTCAAGCACCAGCCTGCGTACGGCTATGCGCCTGCGGAAAAGCTTGTAAAAAACCGGCAGAACCGACCGAAAAAGAAGCCGGTCGGACTGGACGGAGCCGGAAAAAAGCCGCTTCCGGGCATCAACCGACTTCCCGTCCGCATACCGAATCTCCAGCCTGAAGCTTCCGAATCTCCAGCCTGAAGCTTTCCGGACAGCGATTTTGACGGCGCAGGTTCCATCCACCCTCTTCAACCTGCTGGAACAAAGCCGATTCGAGCCGTCCCGGATCGATTTCATCACGGTCCAGGATCTTGGCAATGGATATCCGCGGGACCTGCCGAGTGGGCAGTACGGGGGCAAGATCCATTCCCTTTGCGATTCTGAGGAGACGCTCGGCATTCCTGCCGAAAACCGCCGCCAGCATATCGAGGGGGAAGGAAGCAAGTTGACCGATTCTCACAATATTGAAGCCGGCCAGCCTCGAAATAGTAACCTCGCCCGCGCCGGGAAGAAAATCCACGGGCAGAGGCGATAGAAACGATTCTTCATTGCCGGGGAAGATAAAACTCAGGTCTCCGGGGCCAACGCAATTTGCGGCCACCTGGCTTACCAGTTTATTTGAAGCAAGCCCGATCCGTGCCCGAAGTCCCATTTTTATAGAGAGGTCCTTTTCCATCCGGCAGGCCAGGTCCGGTCCAGGTCCCCACAGGCGGTGGGTCCCGCTGACATCTATGAAGTAACTTCCCGGGCAGCTCCCTTCGACAAGCGGCGAAAAACCCCCGAATTCCCGGACGATCTCCAGGTGTTTTTCCCGGTAATGACAGACATCGGAGGGTATTACATGAATCCGGCGGCACAGGCGGCGCGCCCGGCAAAGAGGCATGCCTTCACGGATTCCCTCTTTTCTGGCATTGCTGTTTACACCCTGGATAACTGACCTCTCGGCTGTTTGCGCCAAAACAAACGGGCGCCTTTTCAATTCCGGCCGCCTCAGTTCCTCGATTGCCGTATTAAAATCAGGAATTCTCAGATGTACGATATTCCTATTCATGACTATTCATTCCCTTTTCTCGAATTTCCGGTGCGGGCTCCTTGCAGCGGATAAAGTCGATGTGGAGATCGTTTCGCCCGGTGAACGGCTGCAAGTTGCTTTAAGACAAATGTAGGTGAATATAAGGTGAAAGTCAAGATCCAAACAGCGAGAGAGAGGAGCAGGAAGCACGAAGCAGGAAGCAGACCGGGGATTCTTCCCGCTCCTTGCTTCTCGCTGCTCGCTTCCTCACATAATGCGTTTTTAACGGACATTTTGTTCAAATAAAGCTGTTTTTAATTGACATAATTGGAGAGTCAAACTAAATCCTTCTAAAACCGGAAAAAGAGATGGGAAACTGTAAGTGTCACATCCGGAGTTTCCGGATGGACACTAGTTACGAGTCGCGGGTGGCGTCGTTTTTCAACCCGCCGCACCAGCAACCCGCATGGGAGATCGAGTCTTTAACTCGGTCTGGAACAGCCTGCTTGGAAAAAAGAAAAAGGGGGAATTAAAACCAATGATGAAACATTATTTAACAGTTTTGCTCCTGTTCATTTGTGTGCCGGCCTATGCCGAAGAGCCTTCAGCGCCGGTGAGCCAGGTCCAATCTGCCGCTCCTGCGCAGCCCTCCAATCTCACTCTCTTTAATTTTTTCACTGAGGGATGGGGCGAGCAATGGACCCATCGGGAAACACCGGGAGGAGCCCCGGATATGGCGCTCTTGCACGTGCAAACGAATTTTCTGGAGCGCGAATTCCGGTTTGATTACTACGGTCAACATAATTTGAGCAACGACTCGACCAGGACTGTCCAATTTGGGGATGCGTTGATTGCCTATGGTTTGGACCGCAGGTTCATGCTGGAAGTGGTTGGCAACTATGCATGGAAGAATGCAGCACCCGGTGGCACCAGTAGTGACGGAAGCTCCGGCGCATTAGTGGGTCGCGTGCAGTTGGTGGACGTTCCCGGGTCTTCGTACGCCCTTAACTTCCGTGTCACATCTCCCAATGAAGGCATTGTCCCGTCAGGAGTCCAAAATAATAAGGACACCACACTGTTTCCCGCCCTGGCAGGATGGCAGGATTTGACCTCCTGTGGGTTGAAACGCGTTGGACTTTACTTCAGCCTCGGAGAAGAGGAATATGTGGGACCTACCAAGGCGGGTCAGAAGCACCGGGACCTCGTGTATGATCTTTCATTGGCCAAAACATGGACTGAGCCCACCGTGAAGTGCTTTGGCAATTTCACTACTTTTGTCGAGTTTTATAACACCACGAATCTCGATGGTCTTGAAACTGGTGCTAACGCCGCCAATGTGACTCCGGGTTTCCGCGTCACCCTGTTTCCCAAAAACGTCCTGATGGGCGGGATTGATTTGCCTTTGAACACTCCCCATGATTTTAATGAGACCTACAGGTTAACATACATTATTAATTTTTAGAGCGCAGTTTTGCCGCCTTTGCTGGTTGCTCACTTAAGAATTGCGCGATGTGAGGTGGGTGGGGGGAAGTAATGCTATTGGCTTACGATACCCCCGCCCTTCCTGGCAGACTATCCCATCCGATGCTACACCGTAGTGCTTCCGTTGGCCTGCCATTTGTTTTGTCCTGTTGCTCAAGTCTTAACTTGGGCCGGGACCGTCTTTCCTCCTTATTTCTCTCTCCAGTATTTGGGGTCCCATTGCAAAGTCGTCACTCTCGTTTGAAATGTTTTTGAAGATTTTTGAGAGTAGCACTGAAGAAAAAGAATTCTTCTGCCGATTTATATCCCAGAACGGGCTACAAACCTTATCGGATGGGTAATCACCCGGGCATTGGGAGTACCTGACCTGAAGTCCGGCTGTAAAAAGCACTACATATCGAACTTAAAGTGAAGGAGAAGGATTTGTTATGAAAGATCAGCCAGGGAATTCGGGAGCGGAGAGGGAAGGAAAGTATCTCACTTTTTCTTTGGGCGATGAAGAGTACGGGATCGGGATTTTAAAGGTGAAGGAAATAATCGGGATGATGCGGATTACGCCTGTGCCGCAGACGCCTGAATTCGTCAAGGGAGTGATAAATCTCAGGGGCAAGGTGATCCCGGTCATAGACCTGCGGCTAAGGTTCGGCATCGAGGAGATCGGCTATACCGAGCGCACGTGCATAATAGTGGTCGAAATCGTCGGTTCGGACGCCAAAATGCACATAGGAGTGGTGGTGGATTCGGTTTCTGAGGTCCTGAATATTAAAGGCGCCGATATTGAGGACACCCCGAGTTTCGGGACCGCTCTGGATACCGACTACGTCCTCGGAATGGCCAAAACGGGCGCAGGCGTGAAGATACTGCTCGATATAGACCGGGTTGTGAGCAACAGCGAATTGAGTCTTCTTGACAAAGTGGCCTGATGAACGGTGACTGGTGGAAAAGGTAGCCTAATGGAAAACGATATGCCTGATCTTCTGTTTCAGCAGTTCAGCCGTCTTGTTTACGAGCAGTGCGGGATAAATTTGCACGATGGCAAAAAAGCCCTCTTGCAGTCCAGGCTTAACAAGCGGATGCGACTGACCGGCATCGGTTCGTATGAACAATATTTCAAACTCATAAATTCCGGTGCAAATTCGGGCGAGTTCGTTCATTTCCTGGATTCTATTTCCACAAATCTTACCTATTTCTTTCGAGAGTCACAGCATTTTGATTTTCTGGATAAGGTTGCCCTGCCTGAACTGACAGCGAAAAAAAGAAAGGACGGGGATTCCAGGATCAGGATATGGAGCGCGGGGTGTTCGACTGGTGAAGAACCGTACAGCCTTGCCATGTGTGTGCTGGCACACCTGCCGAACCTCGCCGGATGGGATTTTCGGATATTGGCGACCGACATATCGACGCGAGTGTTGGAGACGGCAAGCCGAGGAATTTACTCGGAAGAGAAGGTAAAAAAAGTTCCGCCTGCGCTTCGGCAGGGTTATTTTCAAAAGATAAGCGGCGCAAATGGTAAACCGGACTTTCAGATAACTCCGCAACTCAAACGGATTATCACTTTTCATCGTCTCAATCTCAAAGAGCCATACCCGTTCAAAGGAGTGTTTGATTTCATTTTCTGCCGAAATGTTATGATCTATTTCGACAAGAAAACTCAGGAGGAACTCGTCAACAGGATGGCGAGTTTTCTAAGCCCCGGGGGATATTTTTGCGTCGGCCATTCCGAAAGCCTCACAGGCCTGGCGCATAAGCTGTCTTACGTTCAGCCGGCTATATATCGCAATTAGGGACATTACTTTTGATCAGGATCTCTGATGGAATATCCGGGGACAATTAATACAGGAAAAGCTCAGGCAAGAAAAGTGATCGGAGTGGCGGATATGGCTCTCAGCCGCTCGCCCGATGAGCTTCTGGTCACATATTCACTTGGATCCTGTATTGCTGTAATAATTTTCGATCCTTTGGCAGGCGTAGGTGGAATGCTTCATTATATGCTTCCGGAGTCGTCCCTCGATCCGGAAAAGGCGGTGAAGAACCCGTGCATGTTTGCAGATACGGGAATTACGCGCCTTTTTAAGAGCAGCTATCAGATGGGGGCCAAGAAAGAGAACCTCGTGGTGAGAACAGTCGGGGGAGCGCAAATGCTCGATCCAAAAGGTCTTTTTAATATTGGAAAGAGAAATTATCTGGCAATGCGCAAAATTTTTTGGAAAAACAACGTGGCGATTGCAAGCGAGCACGTAGGTGGAGAAGTAAACCGTACCGTGCGCTTGGAGATGGATACCGGTCGAGTAATTCTCAAAGTGGGAAATGGAGCGGAAATAGAAATCTGAGGCGGTGGTACCGCCGGCCGGGATCGCCACTCAAACCTACGGCGGCGGCAAGAGAAATGGTTGAACCTGGATTCCGGCAAAAACGCCGGCGAAATGAAGCACAATAGTGCGAGGGCGCCATGTCCTATAATGTTTTAATAGTTGATGATTCCAAATCGATGCGTAAAGTCATGCTAAAGACCCTTCAACTCTCAGGGTTCGAACTCGGAGAGTGCCTGGAAGCTTCAAACGGCCAGGAAGCCCTGGATATTTTGGATGGCAGGTGGATAGACCTGATTTTATCTGATGTTCATATGCCTGTAATGGACGGCATCGGCTTTATCCGGTCTCTCAGGGAGCAGGATATCTGCCGGGACACACCTGTGGTCTTCGTTACAACGGAAGCAAACCAGGACAGGCTCAAGCAATTGATGGATCTTGGCGCCAGCGGTTACATCCGCAAACCTTTCCGGCCCGAAGATATCAGGGCCTTGCTCAATCGCATCATGGGGGAGACAAATGGCTTTAGAATGGGAACAGACGTTGAAGGATGTGATTTCTGAAGTCCTGGAGACCATGTTTTTTGCAATGGTGGAATTCGGGGAGAGTGGAGGGCGGGAGCTGCCTTTCGAGTATGAATCTGAAATCCACCTCTTGAATCACAAGGGACGTATCTGCATCTCGTTGCGAGTCAGCGAAGAGTTCGCCCGGATGATAACCGCCAATTTCCTCGGCGTCGAAGAAAACCAGGTCGACGATGATGACCTCAAAGACAGTCTGAAAGAATTGGCAAATATGGTCGGAGGCGGATATCACGCACTCAAAAATGATGCGGAATGGCGGTTGGGAATACCCGGGGTCTGGAGGATCGGGCCGGAATATATGAGTATGAACCAGTGCGTCCCACCGCTTGACTTTGCTTTTTTTGGAGAACCGGCAGGTTCGGCCGTTCTCAATTACGTGCCCGGTCGAGTTGAGGACCGTGAAATTATTCCAAATTAATTCACTCCCAGGCGATGACAATGAAGCAGATAAAAGTACTCATAGTTGATGATTCGGCCATTGTGAGAAAGATCTTCTCGCAGGAACTGTCAAAACATGCCGACATCTGCGTCATAGGTGTGGCGCCCGATCCGTATGTGGCCAGGGATAGAATAGTCAATTCAAAACCAGACGTCATCACTCTGGATATCGAAATGCCTCGGATGGACGGGTTGAGCTTCTTGCGAAAGTTGATGAAGTATTATCCAATTCCGACAATTATAGTGAGTTCGCTAACCCCGGCAAACAGCGAAATGGCCCTGGAAGCGATGGAATACGGGGCAGTGGAAGTGCTGGCCAAACCTGGTGGATCGTACTCGGTTGGCGATATGAGCGCTCAGCTGGTGGAAAAAATCCGGGCGGCAGCCTGCGTGCGTATGGGTATGCCCAAGCCTGCCGGCACGGTTCCCGCACAGAATAACGGTCCTAAGCCCAGCCTTGCCCTCAAGAATTCAACTCACAAGGTAATCGCAATGGGGGCATCCACCGGAGGGACCGAAGCGCTGAAGTCCGTTCTAATGGAAATGCCGGCGAACATTCCCGGGATCGTTATCGTACAGCATATGCCCCCGCGCTTCACAACGACCTTTGCAAACAGGCTCAATGACTTGTGCAGGATTGAAGTGCACGAGGCCAAAGACGGGGATGCGGTTCTGCCCGGGACTGCCCTGATTGCGCCTGGAAACTTTCATATGGTCCTCAAGCGCGTCGGCGGAACTTATTACGTCGAGGTCAAAACCGGCCCGCTGGTATTCCACCAGCGTCCTTCGGTGGACGTGTTGTTCCACTCGGTTGCCCGGTTCGCCGGGGCCAACGCACTGGGCGTGATTATGACGGGCATGGGCAAGGATGGTGCAGCCGGGATGCTCGAGATGAAAAAAGCGGGCGCATACACCATTGCTCAAGATGAATCGAGCTGCGTGGTGTTCGGGATGCCCAAAGAGGCAATCCGGTTGGGTGGGGTGGATAAAGTCGCATCTTTGTCGTATATACCACCAACTTTGATGAATTTTCTCAATACGGGGAAAGGAACTCTGGACTGCTCGGCAGCAACGCAGGCAGGGTGAAAGAGATTCAACGGAGGTACAATTCATGGCATATAAAAACCTTACAGTACTTGTAGTTGATGATTTTGTTACGATGCGGCGCATTGTAAGGAAGATTCTGCGTGACCTGGATTTTGAAAACATCATCGAAGCCGAAGATGGGACAGCAGCCCTCGAAGTCCTCAAAACGACAAAAATAGACCTGATCGTGTCGGATTGGAACATGCCGAAGATGACCGGCCTGGAACTGCTCAAAGAGGTCCGGGCTAACGATAAAATAAAAGATACTCCTTTTTTGATGGTCACCGCGGAAGCTCAGAAAGAAAACATAGTGGAAGCGGTCAAGGCGAGGGTCAGCAACTACATAGTTAAGCCTTTCACCGCTGCGACACTCGAAGAGAAGCTGGCCAAGATCGTGCCTCGGTAAGGTTTTGCACGATTTATTGCCGATGAAATTCATCTGTTTGATTCTGGATTTGGGTCGATATTAATGGAAAAAATATTTAACCAGCTTGCCAATGGGGTAATTAACGGTCCTGATGATCTGGTGGGAATCGGAGAGTGCCTTAACCTGCTCGACGATCTCGAAGGGCAGATTGAACCGGGTGGACCACTGACTGAAATTATCGAAAGAGCCAGGCTGATCTTCAAGGGCCTTATTCTGGAGGAATCCCCGGATCCGAACGCCGATTGGCTCGAGGTCCAAAAGCTGCTCGGTTCCTTTGACCGTGTCCATAATTTAGGAGATAACGGCTTCGGGCACAATGATTCGAACGGAGCCGAGGCCGAAGCCGTGTCAAAATCGCAAGAGGACGGCGAGGATTATTTTGCTTCGATGGCCACCGATTCAGGCAACGATTCTGAGCCAGGTGAAACTGAATCAAGTGAGTCTGAGCCAAGTGAGCCGGTCGTCGATCTGGAAAGCCTTTTTGAGGAAGAAGCAGAGCCCGAAGCAGACGATATGCAAGACCCGGAGCTTCTCAAAGACTTTATCGAGGAAGCCAAGGAACATCTTTCGTCGATAGAGATGAACATGCTCGGGCTTGAGACCAACCCGGGGGATACCGAGGCGATAAACGCGGTATTCAGGCCCTTTCATAGTGTAAAAGGCGTCGCCGGTTTTCTGAATTTGCAGGAAATCCATCACCTGAGCCACGAGGTCGAGAACCTGCTGGACTCGGCAAGATCGGGCAAGTTACTGATAACCGATTCGGTCATCGATCTGGTACTGGCGGCTACCGATATTCTCAAGGGTTTGCTCGATGAACTGGAAAAAGGCGAGGGCGGACGCAAACAGGATTCGCCGCTGGTGGCGAACTTTCTGGAAAAGGTCAAAAACTTTAACGGCGATCCAACTGATGGCGCCGGGATCCCGGTTAGAAAAGTTGGAGAGATTCTAGTCGAGCACGGAGTCATCGAGAACGAAACAATCCCGGACATTGCCCGCAAGGGTGAATCGGAAGGAAGGAAGTTCGGTGAGGCGGCCATAGATGAGGGAGTGGCGAGCACAAGAGAAGTATCGAAGGCTTTGCGCGAGCAGCGCCATTCGATTGAAAATGCCGCATCAGTAAGGATAGACACGCGAAAGCTCGACAACCTCGTCGATATGGTGGGAGAACTGGTCATTGCTCAGTCAATAGTGTTGCAGAACGAGGACATTCTGAAAATAAAGGACCAGAAACTCCAGAAGGATTGTGTTCAACTAAACAGGATCACTGCCGAAATCCAGCGTATCAGTATGTCGATGCGCATGGTCCCCATTAAGAATACCTTTCAGAAGATGATCAGGCTGGTCCGCGACCTTTCAAAGAAATCAGGAAAAGAAGTCTCGCTGGAAATGAAAGGGGAGGAGACCGAGATCGACCGAAACATGGTGGAAGAGATTTATGAGCCCCTGGTGCACATGATCAGAAATTCCGTTGACCATGGAATCGAAATACCGCAGGAACGTGTTGCAGCCGGCAAAGAGCCAACGGGAACGATAATTATTTCGGCCGAACAAAAGGGTGGGAACATAGTAATTGACATAGAAGACGATGGGCGGGGCCTCGACGTCCAAAGGATACGCGAAAAGGCCATTGATCGCGGGATAATCAGCTCCTCCGAGCAACCTGATGAAAAAGCGATCTTCGATATGATATTCCATCCCGGATTTTCGACTAAAGACAAGGTGACCGAAGTGTCAGGGCGCGGTGTTGGCATGGACGTCGTCAAGAAGTGCGTTGAACGCCTCCGCGGCAAAATTGAAATCTCGAGCCAATTCGGTAAGGGGTCGGCCTTTCACATGAAATTGCCTCTCACCATGGCCATCATCGACGGGATGATCATACAGATCGGTGCTGAACGATATATCGTTCCGACAATTGCCCTCAAGGAAGCCCTCAAATTGTCCCGGGAAGCGTACTTTACCGTTCAAGGGAAGGGAGAATTGGTAAAGGTGCGGGATACCCTTATGCCGCTTATCCGTCTGCACGATTATTTCGATGAAGAACCAAAGCACCGTAACCCCTGGGATGCATTGCTGCTCGTCGTAACCGAGGGCCACAATTCATATTGTCTGCTTGCCGATGAAATTGTGGGCAGGCAGGAGGTGGTGATAAAGAGTCTTGGCGGGATGTTCAGGCAATTGCCGGGAATTTCCGGAGGGGCCATACTGGGAGATGGTAAGATCGCTTTGATAATTGATGTGAAAGGGATAATCAGCCTTTACGAGGAAAGTTCAAGATGATCTCTATAGAATCGCAGGACTGGGATGAGCTGCTCAAGCTGCTCAAAGATACAGAAGAAAGCCTGGCTGCTTTGAGTGTGGGAGATGGCGAAAAGGAGATTGAAAGGTCTCGACAGTCGCTTGTAGCATTTCATACCACAGCGTCTATGTTTGGTTTTGAAGGTTTGGAGAAGGCCGGAGTCGAACTGGAAAAATTTCTGACCGGCAACGTATCTGCGGGCAGCGTGGATTCTATTGCCGCATTGGAATTCGCAATAAGCTCGGTTATTGACCAAATGAACTCTTTTTCTAACGGAAATGGCAGTAGTCCCGAAATCGATTTGATAGAAATACTTGAAATATTGAATC
Source organism: Syntrophobacter sp. SbD1 (assembly GCA_900290365.1). Taxonomy (GTDB): domain Bacteria; phylum Desulfobacterota; class Syntrophobacteria; order Syntrophobacterales; family Syntrophobacteraceae; genus SbD1. The sequence goes on from OMOE01000125.1 coordinate 16,262, forward strand.
CGCCTGATATGGCTGCATCCGCACTCGAGGGAAATGAATTATCTCCCGAGCCTGTTGAACCCATCGCTCAAACAGGTCTTGAATCTAACGATGGAGACCCCGCGCTGGAACTTGACTTTACCAACTTCACCGAACTGGTAAAGGAATGGGGTGGAGAATTGTCCGTGTTCCCCGAGGCAGACTCGGGCGCTGAATTCTGCCTTACCTTCAAAGGGTCGGCCGGTTCACTGAAAAAACTCGAAAAACTCTTCTTCGCAGACGAATCCATGGGTTCGGTATCCAAAACCCCGGCGGAAGAGGCCGCAATCAATAATCTCGTCGCAAACGGCGCTGAGTTCATGAAAGCCTTTTCGAGCGGCGATCTGGACACCGCGCAGAAAATACTGCTGAAGCTTTCCGACCAGCAGCCCGACTCCTCGGGACTTTATAAACAAATTGGAGGCATGGCCAGGGGACTGCACGATTCGATACGTGGGTTTCTTAACACACTCGATCCGTCCCTCAATGAGATTGTCAAGGATAAGATACCCGACTCGGGAAACCGTCTCGAACACATTATGAAGATGACGGAGAAGGCGGCCATAACCACTCTGGATCACGTGGAGACCGTGCAGGAGCGGCTTTCAAAAGAGGTGGAACAAATCTCGGTCTTGCGAGGCCTTATCGGAGGCCTGACCGCGATAGGTGATTCAGCCGGGGGAAAACTCGAACAGGCCGCTCAAAGTCTCAACGACATTGAAACAATAATCGGCCAAAATCGCTCAGACCTGGATATAATCATGACCGCTCAGGACTATCAGGATTTGAGCGGCCAGATCCTTCTAAAAGTTACTCAACTCTTAAAGGATATTGAAGACAAGCTTGTCAACGTGATCCGCACGTTCGGGGTAAAGGCGGAAACTGCCAAACAAAATGAGAAAACCGAACTCTATGGTCCGGCGCACTCCGCTTGCGAAAACGCGGTGCACTCTCAAGACGAGGTCGATTCGATGCTGGCTGAATTTGGATTTTAGCCTGGCTCGCCGTCTTACAGCGAGCAAATAGAGTCCAGCGTCACGCTGGAATGTTGGTCACGGGGGCTCAGCGCAGCGGAGCCGCAACCAAAAGGCATGTTTCTTTTATAGGCCCGAGTGCTTTTTGGGGCCACTGTCGATCTTGAGCATACGAAGAAAAACCATTGCAAGGCAGTTTATTGGAGAAACAATAAAAAGCCTAGCCGAACCTTCACCCGCTACGCTCCCGGCTCGCACATGAAGATCCTGTAAGATGGTTCCTCTAATCATAGCCCTGTTGCGGCTCCTTCCATCAGATGCGAATTTCTTTGACTCAAAGTGATCTATTTACGAAAATGCGCCGCAAAAGATCGGTCGGATAAAATTTTCCGATCGATTCATAAACATATACGAGGAGTGGATCAGTAATGAGAATCAATATTTCCGAGGTGAAATTGACGGAAGAAGAAATACAAGCCGCGGTACAGGTCCTGCGATCCGGAAGCCTTCGTCAGAATGGGCAGTGCGAGGATTTCGAGAAGGAGTTTGCCCTTAAGGTTGGATCCCGTTATGCTCTCACATGTGCGAACGGCACTGCTTCCCTCCACTTAGCCTACATGTCTTTTCTGAAACCTGGCGACGAAGTTCTTGTTCCTTCTTTCACTTTCATGGCTACCGCTTCAGTTGTGGCAATAAGCGGAGGACGGCCCGTGTTTTGTGATATCGATCCGGATACGCTTCTGATCGACCTTCAAGACGCTGAAAAGCGCATCACTAAGCGCACCCGCGCAGTTTCGCCGGTCCATCTGTTTGGAAATCCTGTTCATATTGACGCTGTAAATGACCTTGCCACGCGCTACGGTCTGACTGTCGTATGGGATGCCGCACAAGCGCACGGCGCCGCCTGGAACCAACGAGACATAGGCTGCGCCGATGACTTTGTCTCCTATTCTTTCTATCCGTCCAAGAATATGTTCGTAGGTGAGGGGGGAATGGTATGCACCAACAATGAACGATACTACCAAACAATGAGAGTGATGCGCAGCCATGGCGAAACCGGCAAATATTACCACACTGTCCTCGGTCTCAATTACCGGATGACCGATGTTGAAGCCTCCATTGGGCGAAAACAGCTCCTGAGACTGGATGATATGCTGGCCCAAAGGAGACGGAATGCCCGGCTCCTGACCACCGGTTTGGCGGAGATCCCTGGTATAGAATCTCAAAAAGTGACGCCTGGAGGCGTCCATGCCTGGCATCAGTATTGCCTGAGGGTTAAGCCGGCAGAATTCGGCTGCAACCGCGACTCCCTGGCTGAGAGACTCAAGGAGAAGGGGATTGCCACCGGAGTGCACTATCCGAGAGGCTTGCATCAACAACCGGTCTTCGAAGAACTCTACGGACCTTTAAAGCTTCCCGTTACGGAAAAGATAAGTGAAGAGATCCTGGCCATACCCGTACACCACGGTTTAACGCCCGATGACGTGGAGGCCGTTGTGGAGTCGATCAAATCAATTTCCCTTTGTTGTAAGCCTTGATGTAGTTGAGGCAGAATCGGTCCCGGTTCACCAACGCTTCGGCTGCAAATATGAGCGACTGCATCACGCTGTCGAGCGGGTCCATTATAACGGAGTCCAGTCCACTTACGATGCTCATGACGACATAGGCGCGGTTCAGATGGCGCCGCTGCGGCAGGCCAAATGATACATTGCTCAGCCCGGAGACAAAATGCAGGCCGGCATATTTTCCACGCATTGACTCTATCAATGCAAGGGTGTCGAGCACTGCCTCCGGGCTCGTGGCCACCGACCGGACGAGGGGATCAAGATAAATCCTGTCGACCGCAATACCGGCATCCAAAAGTGAATCGACCAGCCTGGAAGCTACTTCTACGGCGTTGTTGCGACCCTTGGGGATGCCGCGCTCGTCGAGACAAAGCGCAACCAATCCGGCATTATAATGCTTTGCCAGGGACAGAACCCTTTTGAAACGGTCACTCTCGCCGCTGATCGAATTTATGATAGGCTCGCCCTGATGGACGGCGAGGCCGGCAGCCAGGGCATCGGGGTTGGCGCTGTCTATACACAGGGGCAAATCAACTGCATCCTGCACCACTTTCACGAGCCATTCCAAAGCGTCCGGTTCCCGGGCTGTCTCCAGGGTCCCGCAGTTTACGTCAAGAAAGTGAGCACCTGCCTCTGCCTGACTGCGGGCTTCGCCGGCAATGGTTTCCCTGTCCCTGTTCCGAACAGCTTCATCGATTCTCTTGCGGCTTGAATTTATCCTTTCACCTATGATCAACATGATAATTCCTCATAGATGCTCTTGCATATCCCCACCCCCGCAACTGCATCTCCTGCGGTAAAGTCGGCCCCGCAGAATTCGCGGACCTGTTCATTTACGGGGGCGCCTCCGATTATGATCTTTACCTTATCTCGAATACCGGCTGCTGAGACGGCATCAACTACATTCTTCATCTCAGGGTACGTAAAATTCAAAAGGGCGCTCATGCCCAGGATCTTTGCGCCGCTCTCCTTCAGAGCGCTCACAAATTTTTCCGCCGGCACATCCACCCCCAAGTCGATAACGTCGAATCCGGAACCACGCAACAGAGTCACCACAATATTCTTTCCGATATCATGGATGTCGCCCTTGACGGTTCCAATGACCACTTTGCCTCTTTGCTGCCCTACAGCGGCGCCCTCAAGCAAAGGTTCGATACGTTGTAAAACTGCTTTGAGGATCTCAGCGGAAAAAATAAGCTGGCTGATGAAATAGGTGCACTGCGAAAAAAGTTCCCCTACAGCCACCATGCCTTCGTTGCAGGAATTAATGATATCAAGGGCGGAAGCTCCGCCGGCGAGCTCTTTTTCAACCAGTTGGTAAACCTTGTCTTCATCCAAATCCCTAATGGCCATAGACAGTTCGTTCATTATGAATGCCTCCTGATGATGTTGCTTCAAAATATTAGAGAATCCACTGCCAAATCCAGACATAGGCCATTTTTTCAAGCTGTTCCCAGTGGTTTCTTATGAGGTCTTCATCACCTTTGATTTCGCCGAGTTCGGCCTTTTTCACCTCCCATGCAGTGGTAAGTTGCTGGGGCTTGAGCCGCTTTACGGGCTTGCTGCCCGGCGAAAGCTCACGTGGCTTTGGAGAAATGCTGCTGTCATAGATGCCAAAATCAAGAACGGCATCGACCATGGCCCGGAAATTCTCCGGTTTAGTGGTATAGGGGAAATTGCAGCCTGCGGAGACGACATATCCGCCCCCTTTGCCTACCGTCTCGCAAAGCTCTTTTACATGTTTGCGCACCTGTTCAGGTGTGCCTAATATGAGAGCCGAATCCTGAACGCCGCCGGCAATACAGGAGTGCCCACCAAGGATTTCCTTTGCCTTGAAGATGTCTCCCTGCGTGTCGATGTCGAAAAGTATCTTTCCTCTGGGCAGTTCCAGCAACCTATGCAAATGTTGAGACCAATCCCCTTCGAGATAGGCCCTTATGGTGTGGCCCGCTTCGATCAGGATTTCCATGGTCTTCTTGAACGAGGGCCAGTAGAATTCATCGAACTGGCCCGGAGAGAGAAACATCGCCTTATGGGTCGGAACGAATATGGGGTAGCGCTTCAACGGGTCGGCAATCGACAGGGCCAGATGGCAAACATGGTCCACAAGGACATCGCAGGCAGCCTTCAATTTGTCGGGCCGGCGGAACATATCCATCATTATTCCGTGTAATCCGCGCATGGCGTCGGCAATAATATCGTAGGGGGCCAGGAAAAATCCGGCCATAGGTTGTGGCAAACCATACTTTTCTTCGAGCACGACGCCGCGATTGCGCATTACCTGCCCCATCATCATCTGGGCCATTCCTGCCTTGAGGAAAGCGATGTGCGACCTCGGAGTGCAAGGATCGGCAAATTCACCCAGGATTTTCGGCAGGAAACACTCGAGCATGAATCGCATCGGATTTTCGATCAGTTTGTCGTAATCTTCGGGCTTCATGTATTCTTCTTCAACGAACTGGAACTGGATATTGGCAGACAGTTCGCGCCCCGGGAGTTTGTAGGTCTTGCAGCCGATCGCGTCGTAGAGAGGGCCGTAGATTCGATTGTCCCGCAATATGTCGACCTCGGGAAAATCGCGGGCAAAGGTTTCTTCTGCTTCCAACCATTTTTGCGGGTCATAGATGGTCTGTTGCATTGTGTTACCCGAATAGACTTCGGCAAAGTAGTTGCTGCCGGCCCCTATGGGCATACGGTCAACTGGTTCCAGTGCGATTGCCGCCTGATAGCGTCCCAGCCTCTTTTCAAACAGCTTCCTCGTCTCTTTGGAAGACATTGCGGTTCCTCCTTATTTTGTGCAAAACAGGACGGGTTCAATGGCCTCGATAGAGATGACATATTGACAAACGTTGTGGAAGAAAAAAAGCAGAGAGATACTTCTTCATTGCGATGTAGTGATGTTCAACTGCGTCCGTTCAATGGATCGTCGGCTTATCGTCACCGGACTTTACTACTTTAAGGTGAACCTTTCTTGTCTTGATTCTTTGTGAGGTGCTGCGTCCGTGAGGTTTTGGAACGCCGCCAAAATGGGACCTGTAATATCTTGCCGCATGTAACGCTGGTTTGATGATTACAATCAAGCCCACACAGGCGATAACGAGTCCTGTGGTCAGGTCGCGTCCCGAGACGAGAAAGCCGGTGTATGCCAAGGTGAGCCCGAAAAAAAATAAAACCGCTGAAATCATAAAATTCCCCGGGACCCGGGAGGGTGACGTGAATAAGTTCCTCCCCCGGGCTTCCAACGATCATTCCCCCGTTCCTGGTGAGGAGCCTGTCGAAGAAAAGAATAAACAAGGACCGCTGATCTTCTCTTGGCTCATTGCACTTACCTTATTTTCAAGAATTTGTTCTAACCTGCTTCTTTGAACAAAGAAAGACTTTTTGGTATAGAGTGCAAGGACAGAATCCGCCCGGCCAATTTTAAGGGAATGCTCATATATGCAGAATAAATCCGAATACTCATGTTTCGGCGACGTTGCCTGGCTGATTATCTGCGGACTTCTTTCCTCTGCCTACTGCGTGCTTGCCGCCAGCCACACAGGTCCGACCTTCGATGAGCCCTTTTATTTGCTCAAAGGACTCGAATGCTGGCATTTGGGCGGGAGCGGGGCGTTGATAACAAAGGGGACGATGCCGCTGCCGGTCGATGTGACCACGCTGCCGCTATATATTTGGGAGTTACTGCGAGGCAGGCCTTTTGAGCAATTATCGGAAATTGACCGGATGCTTCCGGTAGCGCGCGCCGGGACGCTGGTCTTTTGGTGGGCTGTGCTGTTTTACGGCTGGAAAGTGGGATGGAGTGTCGCCGGACGCTGGGGAGCACGACTGGCCGTGGTGTTGCTTGCCTGTGAGCCTGTGCTGCTGGCTCACGCAAGTCTGGCGACAACAGATGTGGCGATCACTGCATGCATGCTGGCGCTGGTATATCATTTTCGCAGGGGGCGAACATCCGGTTGGCGGCTGCGTGTGGGCCTCCCGTCGTTTTTGTTCGGTCTTGCCCTGCTGGCCAAGGCGTCGGCACTGTTGCTTGGCCCGTTGTGCCTGCTCGTGATTGAATTGGATCGGCTTGGGCTCAAACAGGCATTTAATGTCCAGGCAGGTGGCGGCGTGAGGGGGGTGCTAAGGCGATTGACTGCGGAACTCGCTCCATTTCGCCGCGATTTAAAACAAATTTTTGGCTTGGGATTTCTTCTGATGCTCATATATTGCGGCAGCGACTGGCGCCCCGAACCCAGTTTCGTGGCATGGGCCGCAAACCTGCCAAACGGTCCTATGGCCTCTGTTATGGCATACGTGGCGGACCATCTGCGGATATTCAGCAATGGCGCGGAAGCAATCGTATGGCAGATCAAACACAACAATATCGGACACGGTGTTTTCATTGCAGGCCGTACCAACCCGCGCGCCTTCTGGTACTACTTTCCTTTGGCGATGACAATGAAGCTGACCGCCTCCCTTTTGGTGCTGCCGTTGATTATTGCAATCGTACGGCCGAGAGCGCTGTGGAATTGGGCAACCCTTATGGCCGGGGTACTGATTCTTTTCAGTGTTACCTTCAGGGTACAAGTCGGAATCCGGTTGATTTTGCCGCTGGTTGCTTTCTTTATTATAGGTGTGGCTGGTGCTGCAGCTAACATGATGAACGAAAT
>OMOE01000125.1:23477-44017 GCA_900290365.1 Syntrophobacter sp. SbD1
TTCTTTATTATAGGTGTGGCTGGTGCTGCAGCTAACATGATGAACGAAATGGAAGCCGGGTGGCGAAGACGACTGGCTGCAGGATTTGTAGCCGGTTGTGCATTGTGGGCTGCTGCCGCATCTGTCGTGGTATGGCCGAATGCGCTTTGCTACTTCAATGGACTGTGGGGGGGAACCGCGCAGGGCTACAAACTCTTGAGCGACTCCAATTATGATTGGGGCCAAGGGCTGAGGGAACTGGGGGAGTGGCAGAACCGCAATCGTATCGAGAACCTGGATGTGTGGTATTTCGGCAGTGATCCGGAGCGGTCAAAGGGCCCGTTCCATTTGGTATCGATGATCGGCGAGGGTTTTCAAGGACCCGATGATTTCATTGCGCGGTTTCGTGGACGCTATCTGGCTGTCAGCATGACTAATCTCTATGGTGGCTATTACATCGAAAACCCTAAGAAGGGTCATCCCGTCGAAGAATCGATCCTGATTGCAATCCGCTGCCTCCGGGCCAGACAGCCGATCGCCCGGACATCGACATTTCTGATTTATGAGTTTGATTGAATCAATGTGATCCCATGTGTATAATATTGCCCTTCGGAGACCATCTTGCCCTTCTGGGGGTGATTTGGTCGTAGCATTCGATAAAATCGCCAACCTTGCCCAGGGTCGAGCCTGAGACCTGCACGCCCACCTGCTGTCCGGCTCTGGCTTCCTTTACCGGCTGTTTCTCCACCTGGAGCGATTCGATCTTCGCGCTGTGAACAGGTCCCATCGCCGTTACTACCCTGAAATGCTTCCCAACCTGGATGACGCCTTCAACGACCTCGCAGCCGAGGATCACCCCTGCTTTTTTTGATTTGAAAGTGGCTATCACCTCACATTTTCCGGTAACCCTATCTTCGGGTTCAATCGGGGCCATGTTTTGAGCGATTGTCTTGAGGTCTTCGGCCAGCCTGTAGATCACGTCGTAAAGGCGAACTTCCACCCCGTGTTCCTTTACCCACTGTTCCAACTTGGGGGCGACGCCGACGTTAAATCCGATGACAAGCCTGCTGCCCGTCAAAGCCATCATTAAGTCTTGTTTGGTTATGTTCCCTACGCCGGATTGAATAATCTGCATTTCCGCTTCAGGAGTTTTCAAGTTGGCAAGCAGAGTCGAAATGGCTTCAACGCTTCCCACCATATCGCATTTGAGCACCAGCTCAATTGTTGCCTTACCCTGGTCGCGGTCCGCAAATTGAGGAGGGGCGTACCCGATATCTTTTGAAGTCTTATACGAACGTTTCTTTTCGCTCATTTCGGATCTCCATGGCGGCTCGGAGCGATTTCCTCGTAAAAATTGGATAGACATCTAATTAAATTAAGACGGGGCAGTGGGAAAGGCAAAATTAAAAAGTAAAAAGGCAAAAGTGGAAAGGTGAAAGTTTTTCCACTCAGTCCTGTTTTTTTAAGCAAGTGCCTTATCGAACGTGACGATCATGGCCCTTACAGGGCAGGTCTTGACGCATAGCTCGCAAGCGCTGCACCGATCGGATTCAAATTCGATTTCCATCTCCGGCCTTTTTACGTGGAGTGCCCCGGTGGGGCACACGGCCGTACAGGACCCGCAGTGGTAGCATTTATCCTCATTGCGGCGAATTCCCTGGCCGACAGGCTCCACCTGGACGCCTGCCTTTTCGAGGTATAAAACCCCGCTGTCGAAGTCATCGGCGCTGCCCCGCAGCTCCAAAACCAGCAGCCCCTCTTTTCGCGGGAAAATCTGGGCCTTCAAGATATTGAAATCCAGGTTATAGTCGCGCACCAGGTTGATTATTATGGGTTGATCCACAATTTCCTTCGGGAATCTAAGTACAAGCCTTCTTGAATGCATAAGCGCTCCTTCCCTCTAAAAATAACATTGTGTAGCGAAAGTCCAAGTTTTTTTTTACGGCCTTGCCGCTTCGGAACTTGTCTCGTGCGCATCGTTCTGCGCCCATGTTTATTCTTGACCCTAAAGGCATCAAAACTATACTATACTGAAAAAATAGCAGATTAATGCTTTTTTAAAACTATCTCGGAGACCGATATGAAGCTTTCGACAAGGAGCCGATACGGAGTCAGACTCATTCTCGATCTGGCGCTTCACGGACACGAAGGGCCTGTTCGACTCGGGGTTGTTGCCCAAAGGCAGGGAATCGGGATAAAGTACCTTGAACAGATAATCATTCCTCTAAAGAAGGCAAATTACGTTGCCAGCGTCCGAGGTCCCAAAGGTGGGCACATGCTGACAAGGCCTTCTGAAGAGATTACCGTCGGAGAGATAGTGAAGCTTATGGAAGGCGGGCTAAGGCTTACGAGGTGTATTAATTATCCCGGTGAGTGTCAGCGCTCCGATCAGTGCGTTACAAGAATTCTTTGGAAGGAGGCCACCGAAGCCATTCACGAAAGGCTTGATTCGATCACTTTCAAAGAGCTTATGAATAGGTCGTCGTCTTGGGATACCCCAAAAGCATGCGGCCTTGAAAGTGAAAAGCCATAAATCGGCGGGGCGAAAATCTCGGGTGGATGCCCAGTGAGCTGAGGAAGGAAATTTTTCATGAAGATAGTGTCGATTGCAGTCAGCAAAAGAAAGGGGACTCGGAAGGACCTGGTAGANNACAGTTTTCTAGCAATGGAAAGCATCGAGAAAGCTAAAGAGGCCGGTCTCTCGGTGGGTTTCGGGGATTTTGCCGAAAACATCGCCACCGAGGGAATCGACTGGGTTAATATTCCGGTAGGCACTCGCTTCAGACTGGGAGAATCGGTCCTGATGGAACTCACTCAGATCGGCAAGGAATGCCACAAGAAGTGTGCGATCTACTATCAGGCTGGAGACTGCATCATGCCTCGCGAGGGTGTCTTCGCCAAAGTAATCCAAGGGGGTACTATTCGTTGCGGGGACGAAATCACTTTGAGCAGGCAATGAGGTCATGAGAATAGATAAAGCTCAATTAAATCATTCGGAAATAATCGATCGAATTCGAACCGGAAAACGGCAATTCGGCAAGCAATTGGTTATTCTCACCCATCATTACCAGCGGAAAGAAATCGTTGATCTGGGTGATTTCGTGGGGGATTCGTTCGAGCTCTCCAGGAAGGCGGCGGCAGACCGGGATTGCCGTTATATCATATTTTGCGGTGTGCACTTCATGGCGGAAAGCGCTGCAATTCTCGCACAACCCAACCAGGTCGTTCAGATTCCCAACGTGGAAGCCGGATGCTGGATGGCCGGAATGGCCGAAGCTGAGACGGTGAGGTCCGCCTGGGAACAAATCGAATCGGTGGTTGGAATGGGCTCGATAAGCCCTGTGGTCTACATGAATTCCGACGCTGAGCTCAAATCTTTTTGCGGCAATCATGGCGGGTTGGTCTGCACCTCCTCCAATGCGGCCAAAGCAGTCAGATGGGCATTCGGACAAAAAGAGAAGGTCCTGTTTTTCCCTGACCAGCACCTTGGCCGAAACGTTGGCCACGATCTCGGGATAGCTCCCGAAGAGATGGTAGTCTGGTCGCCAGGCAATGTTTTGGGCGGAAACGACCCTGACGCGTTAAAGCGCGCCAGGATTATCCTGTGGGATGGCTATTGCCTGGTGCATACCCGGTTTACAGTTGAACAGATTGAAAAAATGCGTTCGGAGTTTCCCGAGGCCAGGATTGTCGTGCACCCCGAATGCACGCGGGAAGTGGTGGCGCGGGCTGATGCATGCGGGTCGACAAGCTACATCGTCAAATATGTAAAGGAGGCGCCCCCGGGTTCGACGATCGTTATAGGCACGGAAATAAACCTGATAAATCGTTTGGCCCTGGAATATCCGGACAGGAAGGTGCTGGACCTGCATTATTCACTTTGCCCCAATATGTTCAAGATAAACCTGGTCAACTTGCTGCAAGCCATTGAAAATATTGGCGAGCTCAATGTGGTCAAAGTGCCTGAAGCAACAAAGGCGGGCGCAAGGTTGGCACTGGACCGGATGCTGGCTTTGGCTTAAGCGATGTTTAAAACACTGCAGTCTATCATCCTTGCCTCTGAATCCCCGCGCAGAAAAGGTTTGCTTCTTTCTGTCGGGCTCGACTTCAAGGTGTATCCCAGCAGGATAGAAGAGTCTGCCTGGCCTGATGGAACGGCCGGGCCGTCGAAAAGTCCTGCCGGAATTGCACAGAGATGGGCTGGCCTGAAGGCCAAATCTGTAGCCGCTCTGCACCCCGATTCGTGGATACTTGGAGCTGATACCATAGTTGTGCTGGACAGCCGCATCTACGGTAAGCCGTCGAGTCGCGCTGAGGCCATCAGGATGCTGGTTGACCTGAACGGCAGGACGCACGAGGTAATCACAGGCATGTGTCTTATCAAGCCGGGGGGGATAGACCGCAGGAGCGGATCGGTCATTACCAGGGTTCGTTTTAAGACCCTCTCGATGGCGGAGATAGAGGCGTACGTAAGGACAGGCGAACCGATGGACAAAGCCGGAGCATACGGGATTCAGGGCATCGGGGCATTTCTGGTAAGCGCTGTCGAAGGCTCCTATACAAACGTGGTGGGCCTTCCGCTTTGCGAAGTCGTCGACTGGCTGGTGAGTGAAAGTATTATCGAGCCGGCGTAATCAGCGGAGCTTTTCCCTCATTCTTTCGCAGCAGGACATAGAAGGCGCCCCAGCCTCCGTCATAGGAACGGGCCGACGCAAATGCCAGGACCACCCTTTTTAGGGGCGCACGGGTGAACCAGGTTACCAAACTCTTCTTCAGTACAGGTTCCTTGTCCTTGGAATTTAAGCCTCTTCCCGAAATTATCAGCACGCACCGGCGTCTGGCCGCAAAGCATTCCGTGATGAAGGCCCTGACCTCTTGCCTGGCCTGCTCCCTGTTCAGCCCGTGCAGGTCCAGGTAGTCCTGATGGCTGAAATATCCTTCACGCAGCTTTTTCAACACCTCGGGCGAGACCCCCAAAACAGCGCCGTCTATATATTCATCGGAACTTGATAGCTCAAAAGGCCCCTCACCAGCCACAAGGTCTACCAGCTTAGTGAAGGCCTCAATTTCGTCCCTGGCAAAAAAACGTGGAAATTCCCTGGCGGGAGGCGGCAATGGCACCTTTTTGCAGGGCTCGGCGGGTAGAGGGTCTACTGTGGCCATTGCCCTTTGAAAAAGGGAATCTTCATCGGCCTCGCCATCGATCGTGTGAGAGTGGATTTCAGAAACCGGATCGAATTTTGCCAAATGTATTTCATCGGTGGAAAAAATTTTTCCAAACAGTTGATCTAACACCCGAAAGGGGGTATAGAAGCCCTGAGGTAGCTTGTGACTCACTGTTTTGAGGCTTTCACCCTTGCGTTTGTTCATTTCGGCCTCACCTTCTTATCTTAGAAAATAACACAGGAGAAAAGGGCGGAAAACCTATATCATGAAATTGAACAGCGTAACTCTGATTGAAAATCAACATGATTTCTCAAAATTCATACTCGATCTCGAAAATTCCGCTCACGTTGCTATCGATACAGAATCAAACAGTTTTTATGCATACTTTAATCGAATTTGCCTAATACAGGTGTCCACCGAGGAACAGGACTATATCATCGACCCGTTTTCAGTGGGCGACATCAAAGCTCTTGGGGAAGTCCTTTCCAGCCCCGACATAGAAAAAATCTTCCATGCCGCCCCCAACGACATCGCGGGACTCAAACGCGATTTCAAGTTTTTAGTAAATAATGTTTTCGATACCTCAATCGCCGCCAAGATGCTGGGATACAAACAACTCGGGCTTGCACCGATTCTGCTTGAGTATTTCGGCATAAGTCTCGATAAAAAATGGCAACGCTACGATTGGGGCAGGCGTCCTCTTAGAGACGAACAAATCGAATATGCGCGATTCGATACTCATTTTCTTATCCCGCTGAGGCACAAGCTGGTCGCAGAACTAACGGAAAAAGATCTCTTCGATACGGCCCGCGAAGCCTTTGAGAAGCTTTGCGTGCAGCAATTCGCAGAAAAACAGTTTCGTCCCGGCGATTTTTTGCACATATATGGAGCGCAATCTCTGGATATTGTCGGCAAGCGCATACTAAAGGCGCTATACCTGTTCCGCGAAAAAGAAGCTCGCCGGCGCGACCGCGCGCCCTTCAGGATCCTGACAAACGAAACGCTCCTAAGGCTTGCTCTCCAGCGGCCAAAGAGCGTACAGGATTTCAGCAAAATAAAAGGCATTCCCCGTGTATATCTTACCTCACGTGCCGCCGTGCAGCTCCTGGAACTGATCCGCAAAAATGAAGAGCAGGAAGACGAGGTTTTCGTTAATTAATGAATTCCAATATACAATTGCAAGACAGTTTCAAAAAGTACAGCCACGATCAGGATAAAACGAGAACGCCCGAGCAGACAATCTCATGGGTTCGGCAACGGTTGGCCGGGCTGGACATGAATTTGCTGGCAAAGACTGTTCGAATCGATACCGGCAGGCTCGACATCCCTGTATTCATAAGCCTGTGCGGCGAAGATGCCAGCCGGCTCACCGGCACCAAAAAGCAGATGGGCAAGGGGGCCACTCCAGAGCAATCCGAAGCCAGCGCCCTGATGGAACTCATGGAGCGTTTCAGCTTCTTTTCATTCATTCATCAGTTTGATTTTCCAACTTTGCGGTACAGGGATCTCGATGACTTTGCCGTATCGATGCACGATTTGAAAAATTCGGTATATGATACTCGCACCCCAGCGGAATTGTGCCAAAGGTTCCTCGATGACCTGCCGCTCAGGTGGGTAAAGACCTGGAACCTTTCACTCGGCCGGGAGCAGTGGGCGCCAATCGACTGGTTCTACACCATCAACGAGTATAATGGGCCGGCTGCCGGAAACACTTTCGAGGAAGCAATACTTCAGGCCATGTGCGAGGTGGTCGAAAGACATGTAGGGTCGATCATCAGCAACGACATGCTGGTCACTCCTGAAATTGACGTCGATTCGCTTCGCGATCCCGCTGCGATCGAACTTGTGAACAAGTTCCGGGCTCAGGGAATCGAGATATTTTTGCGCGACTTCTCGCTGGATACCGGGATACCGACTGTCGGCGCGCTCGCCTACGACCCGTCCACCTTTCCGGAAAAAAGTGAGATAATCTTTACGGCCGGGACCACTTCGAATCCCGAGAAATCTGTTTGCCGTGCGCTCACGGAAATTGCCCAGCTCGCGGGTGACTTTGAAAGCCGCACCTCGTATCGTCCCACGCTTCCAAAGTACGAGAGCCTTGAAGAAGCCGCCTACATGATGAAAAGCAACGGGAAGATATCCATACGGGACCTTCCCGACCATGACCATAACAATATCAGGGTCGAAATTGAGAGGTGCACTGCTGCCCTGGCTAAAATAGGTCTCCAGGTCCTGGTGGTAAACGTCACCCATCTACAACTGCACGTGCCGGTGGTTTACACCATAATTCCGGGGGCGCATTTTCTTGATCATACCCGCAATACTGATTTTCCGCAGCACGCGGCGCGAACCATGCTGAGGGGACTTGCCGCCCATGAGATGGTCCCACAGATGGAGCGGCTCCTCTCCACCTTCGGGCCGCGTTATGATCTAACTTTCTTTCTTGCCCACAGTCTCGAGCTGAAAGGGAACACGGAGGCTGCTCTTCAGCTTCTCATGAGTGCTCTCGACCAGGACCCCGACCCGGCGGAGATTGGAAGTATCTACGTGCATATTGCTTCGTGTCTTAAGGATTTGGAAAGATACGAAGAAGCCCTGGATGCGCTCAGCCTTGCCGAGAAAGCCAATCCCGACCTCAAAGAAATCTATAATCTTAAAGGCTTTTGCTACTTCAAGCTGAAGAAACACAACGAATCGATTGCATGCTTTGAACGTGTTATCGATCTGGACCATGGCTCTGCCATTGATTACGCCAATATCGGATCCAACCTCAGAGAATTGGGCCACAAAGAGGAAGCCATCCGTCTCTATCGCATTGCCCTGGAACTCGATCCGGATATCGATTTCGCCCGAACCAGCATGGAAAAGCTCGAGGCAGATCTGAAAAATGGACTGAGGACTGAGGAGTGAACGGATGCCAGCCCGATAAAATTGCCGGGGCCGGCATACGATGGAAAGCTTTCCGTCGAGGCCGCCCTTGTGGGGAGAAGGTCGGTCAGAAACTATGAAGATTGCCAGCTGGACCTCATGGAAGTTTCTCAGCTCCTCTGGGCTGCGCAGGGCGTAACCCGGCCGAGCGGCTATAGAACCTGTCCTTCCGCCGGGGCGCTTTATCCGTTGGAAATACAGCTCGTAGCGGGCAGGGTAGAGGGGCTGCTCAGCGGAACTTACAGATATGATGCCATAAATCACGCCGTAGTGCATGTGGACAAGAAAGAGATCAGGCAAGAGCTTGCCGCTGCGGCCCTCGGGCAACCGATGATATTACGCGCGCCTGTCACAATATCCATTTCCGCCATTTTCGAACGTACCACCCGGAAATACGCAGAGCGGGGAATCGGCTATGTTTTTATAGAGGCCGGCCACGCCGCTCAGAACATTCACCTCCAAGCCGTATCGCTCAACCTGGGAACAGTCGTGATCGGCGCTTTTCGTAACGACGAGGTCAAAAAGGCCCTTGGGCTTGACCCGGATGAAATGCCGCTCATACTGATGCCGGTAGGAAGAATTTAAGTTTACCTATTGTCTATTCCTGCGCCACCGGGCGTGAGTTATTCCGTGTTTTCTGATCATGTAGTTAAGTTTGCGCGCAGTGACTCCGAGTCGGATCGCAGCGTCTTTTTGGATCCATTCGCTGAGTTGCAGGGCTTCGACGAGCAGGTCCTTTTCGCTTTCTTCGAGATCTTTGATGGGCTTTGGGGTAGGTTCGGCCTTGGGCGAGAAGCCCGAAAGAGAGATGCTGTCAAGTGTTATTTGGGTGCTTTCTTCAAGCAGGACGGCCCTTTCTATAGTATTGGAGAGCTCTCGCACATTTCCAGGCCAGAGATGGCGCTTGAACAGCTCAGTGACCCCGGGCGCAAATCCGCTGAAGTTTTTTTTCAGTTCTCGACAGGTTTTCTGAAGCATGTAGCTCGCAAGCGGACCGATGCATTCCTGCCTCTGTCTTAAAGGCGGCAGGTGCACTCTCAACACGTTGATCCTGTAATAGAGGTCCTCTCGGAAGGAACCGGCTTCAACATTGGCTTCGAGATTTCGATGAGTAGCCGCAATTATACGAATGTCCGTGCGGATGGTCTGGTTTCCGCCAAGCCGCTCGAAACATTTTTCCTCGAGCACCCGCAGCAGTTTTGCCTGTAGCGCCGGAGTAAGTTCGCCTATTTCATCGAGGAAAACGGTGCCTCCACTTGCCTGTTCCAGGCGTCCGGTCCTGGTTTTCGTCGCCCCTGTGAAAGCCCCTCTTTCATGTCCAAACAATTCACTTTCCAACAGAGTTTCCGGAATATTGGCACAATTGATCTTGACGAACGGCTTGGTGCGTCTGCGGCTGTTGAAATGCACAGTTCCGGAGAGTATGCTCTTTCCGGTGCCGGTCTCCCCCGTTATGAGGATAGTGGCTTCGGAATCGGCAATTCTACTCAAAGTGGAGATGACTTTAATCATCGAGGGGCTTGCAGCGATTATCTTGTCAAAGTCGTAAGTTAAGTCTTGAGTACGTCTCAGGTAATCGATTTCGTTTCTTAAGGCTCGATTTTCGACGGCCTGATCGACTGCGATTCTGAGCCTTGTGGGGGTATAAGGTTTGACAATGAAATCAAAGGCGCCCGCCCTGATTACCTGGACCACAGTTTCGGTTTTTGCCTGCTCACTGGTGACCAGAACAGGGGTATGGGGAGGGAGTTTCTCTTTCAAGGTGCGTATATTGTCGTCATGGTTCGATTCGATGCTCACCACTATGGCATCGAATGCTTCTTTTTCCAGTCGTTTGTAAGCCTCATTCAAAGAGGGACAGAATTCCAGCTTGTGAGCGATCAGGCCTTCCGAGGCAACATGCTGCCAAGTCTGGTCATATTCGACAAAAAGCACTCTCGCCATTTTGGGTTCTACACCGTCTTTAGAAGTAGTCATGAAGCCCTAGCGGCCGTTAGCCGAAACCATTTCCATATGAATCGGCTCAGCGTAAATAAATAATTAAATATTTTGCGCATAATTGCCGAATAATAATATTGTCAGGATCATATCGTATTTTGTACTAAATAGCGAATTTATTGCGCTTAGTTCCGTTTTCTGGTAATGAACATACCCGAGGAGGATGGTTGGATGCTTTTCCCCAACTTTGTGGGGCAGGTCCCTGGTCAAAGGGCTGTTCAGCCCGCCGGATCGCGAGTTTCTGGGGCCGCGGCAACCGGTTCGCCTCATTTGAAAAAGCGGTCAACTCATTATCCGGACAAACAGGCGCCGCCGAATATCTCGAGGTCGAAAGGCTTCGGGAAGGCCGCGTCCGCTGGGGCAGCGGCTAAAACCGCCGCCCTGTTGCCAAACGCACTGAAGCACTTTGACTGAGAGTGGACGACATGGATGCCTTTAAGAATTGCAGGGTCACAGTGGTGGACGACGACCTGCTGGTTTGCGAATCTCTTACGGAGATAATTCGAAGCTGGGGCCTGCGAGCGGAAAGCTTTACTCATCCGGAAACCGCACTTGATAGTCTAAAGGAAAGCAAAAGTGATATAATTCTGCTTGACCTTTTCATGTCGGACGACATATACGGCCTGGACCTGATCCCGCAATTGGGAGGCGATGTCAAGATCATTGTCATAACGGGATTCGCCGATAAGGATAGCGCCATACGCGCACTCAAAGCCGGCGCCTTCGACTTGCTGGAGAAGCCATTTCAAAATGAGCTGTTGTATCATTCGATATTGAGGGCGCTAACGGCCCTCGAAAGCGAGAGAGAATCGAAGCGGTTGATCGATGACATTGGAAAGAGCCGCTCAGAACTGTTGGCTCAACAGCAGAGACTTGAAAATTTGAACACTCAGCTTCTGGACACCAACAGGGCCCTTTCGATTTTTGCTCAAAATATCGAACGGGAGAGAGAGGAAATAGAGAAGCGGATCGCCTTGAAGCTAAGAAATCTCATAATACCTATAGTGGTGAGACTCAAAAACGATCCCGCCCTGCACACTTATGAAAACCAACTCGATATGCTGACCAAGCAGATTGAAGACCTGACTTCCGGGTTTGCAATGGACTCCCGTGTTGCAATGAGTCTTTCATTCACCGAACTGCAGATTGCCTCCCTTATCAAAAATGGCGTAACAACTGATGGGATAGCAAAACAGTTGCATATAGCGGAGAGCACGGTGCGCACCCATCGGAAAAATATCCGAAAGAAACTGAAGATAAACAATGCACAATTCAGTTTGAGAAACTACCTCAATTCAAGAAATTGAATTTCTGGGAAGACGATATGATTTCATGTACCAGCCTTGCAAAGGATTTGATCCGCAAGGAGATTTGCGCTCTTGAAACCCTCCATGATCGAATCGGCCCTGAATTTGAGCAGGCGGTGTTGTGCCTGAGCCGGATCGAAGGTAAAGTGATTGCAACAGGGTTGGGTAAGTCGGGAATTGTCGCCGGCAAGATTTCGGCGACCTTTTCCAGCACCGGCACGCCGTCGATTTTCGTTCACCCGGTTGAAGCCTTGCACGGAGACCTTGGGATAATACAGCGCGGAGACCTCGGTCTGTTTTTGAGCAACAGCGGTGAAACCGCTGAGGTGCTTCAGTTCCTTCAGGTATTCAAGCGGATGGGCCTAAAAACCATAGCTATGGTTGGGAAAGCTAATTCCACACTTGCCAGGGATTGTGATATCTGTCTGAACGCATCGGTAGAATCCGAGGCATGCCCTCTGAATCTGGCGCCGACCAGCAGCACTACAGCGGCCATGGTCCTGGGAGACGCCCTGGCGGGGTGTGTTCTGACTCAAAAGGGATTTTCCTCGGATGATTTCAGCAGGCTTCATCCCTCGGGCGCTTTAGGCAAGCGTTTGCTGTTCAGGGTCAAGGACCTCATGCATTCAGGAGATAATCTGCCGCTTGTAGTGAGTGGAACGCTCATGCGGGACGCGCTTGTGGCGTTGACCGGAAAGGCAATGGGAGCGGTCCTCGTTGTTTCTTCGCTCGGCGGTTTACTGGGGATCTTCACCGACGGGGACCTGCGCCGGGCTGTACTACAGCACGAAAACCTGCTGAACATCGAAGTCGACAAAGTGATGACCAAAAATCCAGTCGTTATTCATGAAAGCAGAATGGCGGCCGAAGCCCTCAACCTGATGGAAAACCGTCCCTCGCAGATATCGGTGCTTCCGGTCCTGGACGGCGACAATAAGGTGACCGGGATAATACGTTTGCACGACCTGGTGCAGGCGGGTCTTTAGTATAAATCAATTGGCCTTCGAAGTGCCGCTTCCCCCTTTTTTGTAAAAAGAGATAAGAAACTCGGTGTCCTTCGGCGAGAGGTCAAATCGGGTTACAGAGTCATTTATTAGTTTCTGAACAGGCTGTTGCGGGTTATGGTCGAGTTCGGCTGAAATCCATTTTACGGCCTTGCGAAGCGCGTCGCCTTCCGGCATTATAGTAGTCATTAATCCAACCTCCAAAGGGAAATTCAATTGTGGACATTATAGTCGACATTTTATCAGATTATCACTGTTGAATCATGCAAGAAGATAAATCCTATATAGAAATTTAACGATTGGGTAGACTTGATACCCTATTTCTCCCCCGTAAAATGACCCTTGTGCTCTGCATTGACCTTCTTATAAGCTATATTTGGAGGATTAATAAACAATGACGGAGCCGATCCGACTCAGAATTGCCGAAATTAATTATTATATCGGCCCTGATACTCAAAGAAATGTGAGGGCGGCTCCTTATCGTGTAAAAGATCAGGTGAGCATTTCCAAAGAGGCTTACGAAAAATTCAGAGCGAGCACGGGGCAAAAAAAGCAACTACAGCAAGAGCCGGATAAGCATGAGGCGAAAACTCCCGAGGACCCTAACAAGGGAAGAAACCTGGAAGCCCTGAACCTTGACCAGGGAGCAAGACCCGAGGAAATCAGGAAAGCCTACCTGGATGCCGTCAAAAAATATCACCCGGATAAATTTGTGAATTATCCGCCTGAGCTGGTCAAAGCTGCCGAAGAGAAAACAAAACAGATAAACTCCGCCTACAGCCTGCTGAAGAAAAAAGCATAGGAAACGCAAGTGCGATTTAAAATAAGTCTTATTGCTGTTCTTATTTTCTTCCTGCTGCCGGACTTGTGCAGTTTCGGGGTGACTGATTTCGAAATATACGAAGCGAGCGCCCTCAACCAGGTAATTAAGCGCAACAAGCTGGTAGTGGGAATGGAAGTCAAATTTTTCCCGTTCGAATATGTGGATACCGATGGCCGGCCTATCGGATTCGACGTTGAACTGGCAAAGATTGCCGCCATGGAGCTTGGCGTCGAAATCGAGATAAAAGACATGGAGTTCAGCGGCCTGATTCCGGCTCTCCAGGCGGGTAAGATAGATATGATAATTTCCGGGATGACCCGGACGCCGGCGCGCGCAAGAACTGTGTCCTATACTCAGCCATACTTCAAGACCGGGTTGTGTGCTCTTATCAGCAACAAACGAGCCCCGGAGGTTTCCGAAACAGTTCAGTTGAACGCTGAGAACCGAATACTGGCGGTAAAACTGGGCACGACCGGCGATATCGTTACTGCGAGGCTTTTCCCCAAAGCCCGGGTGAAACGGTTCAAGGAAGAAACCGAGTGCGTACTGGAGGTGGTTTCCGGCCGGGCTGACGCTTTTATCTATGATGAGGTGTCGATTATTAGACACTTCGCTTTAAATAAGGAAACCACTCATGCTATTCTCAAACCTTTCACCTACGAACCTTATGCTATCGCCATAAGACACGGAGATTTCGACTTTCTTAACTGGTTAAACCTTTTACTGGAAACTATAAAGGCAGATGGAAGGTATGAAGAACTCCGAGGGAAGTACTTCAGCGATCTTCAGCAGCGCTCGGGATAGGGTGAACGTTTTCGCCTGCGCCGCAATACTGGCCGGCTCGACTCTGGGTTTATATCTGCTTCTCAGCCGGATGGAGTACTCATGGAACTGGCGGATCAGCTGGGAATACCGCAGGCTCTACCTGCATGGGATCTATTATACCCTCGTAATCTCTGCGGGCGCCATCTGCCTGGGCTACCTGCTGGGCCTGGCGGGAGGAATCGCTCGAATCTCCGGGAATGCATTCTTAAGGGAAGCGGCCAGGCTCTATGTCATATTTTTTCGCGGGACTCCGTTGCTTATTCAGATATACATATTCTATTTCTGCATCGCCGCGGCGATCGATTATGACAATCCCGTCGTGATTGGGATTGTTGTCCTGGCGGCGTTCTCGGGTGCATACATAACGGAGATAGTTCGAGCCGGAATTGAATCCATTGATCGGGGACAGGCTGAGGCGGCGCTCTCAACGGGTCTTACGAGGTGGCAGACCTTGAGGTATGTAATCTTTCCGCAGGCGTTCAGGAGGATCATTCCGCCGGTGACCGGCCAGTTTGTCTCGCTTATCAAAGACTCGTCTCTTCTATCGGTGATCTCGGTCAGGGAGCTTACCAAAGCATCCGAAGTGGTAAATGCGACTACCTATAAAACATTTGAAGCCTACCTGCCGCTGGCATTGATGTACCTGCTTCTGACTTATCCACTCTCCCACCTCACCCAGGCGCTCGAAAAAAAGATGAGGAAATGAGGAGGACTTCGCGCAGGATAGATTCGCCATGGCTTTCGCCTTGACTTTAGGGCGATGCTTGGCTATTTTGATTGTCCATTGGGGGATCGTCCAGCGGCAGGACTGCAGACTCTGGATCTGCCTACCTAGGTTCGAATCCTAGTCCCCCAGCCATCGGTTTTCAACGGTCCCATCGTCTAGTGGTCTAGGATATTGGCCTCTCACGCCGAAGACACGGGTTCGAACCCCGTTGGGACTACTCACTTTTTTGCGGGCATAGCCTCCAGGTTCTTGCTAACCGGTGGCTAACCGGGGGGAAAGAGTGGTGCAAGAAGGGGCGCGGAAAATGATCCCGCGCTCCATCCGATTTATCTGCGTAGTAGATCGCATCCGGCTCGCTCATCTCCAGGCCGCCTTTTGATCCATCCGCCATGGTCTTACTAAAATCCTGCCCTGAAGCGGAAACCATTTCCGCTCAGTGTATCGATTGCCATTCCGACTCCACCCCTTATGATGTAAATCCTACCATATCAGTATTGTTTGACTCAAGCCGTCGTCTATAATAATCTGTACTCCACATTAACCAGTCTACCCTGGTTTTCTATCGAACATTAAGAATAGTGAAGGAGTCTTTCAGTGACAAAAAAACTCGTCGAGATAGCATCAGAAATAGTCCAGACACAAGTTTCCCGCACTACCATGTCCGGCGCCGAAATTACTGCTTCTCTCAGGCAGGTTTTCAGCGCTCTCAATGAACTCCAGAGGGCAGAGTCTGGTGATATCGAGCTACCCCAAATACAAGAATCGGCGCCAGTCACAGCACTCACACCACAGGATTCTATTCAAAACGACAAAGTAATCTGTCTCGAATGCGGAAAAGAGACGAAACAGCTCACGTCGAAGCATCTCGTTTTCCACGGCATGAATCAGAAAGAGTACAGGCTGAAGTATGGCTTCACGATGGGGACCCCTCTGTCGGCAAAGTCATTGTCCAAAGCCAGAAGCAAAGCCGCGAAGAAAAGGGGATTGCCTGAGAAGCTGAAGACGTTCATTGAGGCTAGAAGGCAGGCAAAGGCTGGGAAAGCTGCCGTACCTGAACCGAGTAATCCAGAAGCTAAGAGAGTTAAGAAAGTCAGGCAGCGGTTTAGTCCGAAGAAGGTGGATTAGATCCATTGATCCAGTTCAGAAACAGCGAGAAGGGCAAGTGAGGCGGCGCCATGTTCCAGCAGTTGAGCGGTAGTACTGGAAACGTTTTTGGATTCAAGATCGGCGAAGATACCACCGGCGTAGACGTACTCGATATGAGCAGGATAATATCTGAGACCATCGCCCAATATGGAAAGATACGGCTTCTGATCGAGATTGAAGGCTTCCGGCACATGGAACCAGAATTCCTCTTGGAGAAATTGAGATTTGCCAGGGAACATGCGAGGGAAATAGAACGAATGGCGGTCCTCAGCAACAGAGTGTGGATCAAATCATGGGTGAAAGTTGGCGGACAGTTAACTCAGACAGATGTGGAGTATTTTGACCGTTCTGAAATGGAAGCTGCTTGGAAATGGATACGTGAAGAAAGAATTGGGGATTCAATCCAACCTGTTAAAATGCTACCCGACAGCTCTTCCCAAAGGGGCTGATATCGGTCCATTTATTTTTGCCTCGGGTTTGATCAAAGCTTTTAGACGATGAAAATCTACTTCGCAGGGCCACTATTTTCCGAAGCTGAACGGGAATGGATACGATCCACTATCAAAGAGATAGAATCCCTTGCTGCCCAGCATGGAGCAAAGATCGAAATTATCTTCCCATACGATCTCATCACCCAATCCGAAATCGACCAGCTTGGCTCAAATGCAAAACTCGAAATCTTCTCTCGCTGTAATTCCCATAACGATGGTGCCGATATTATGCTCGCCTTACTGGATGGCTCTCAGGTGGATGACGGAACTGCATGGGAGATAGGATATTTTTTCGCCAGAAAATCATCCGAACAGAAAATTATCGGAATCAGGACTGATTTCCGCAGGGTTGGAGAAAGTGAAGGCGCAGTGGTAAATGCTATGATTGAATGTTCATGTGATCGAATTGTGAGGAGCAGGGAGGAGCTATTGGAAAGGGTTTTTCAGTTTTTCTAATTCGCCAACTGCAATTCCTGCTCCCTGCTCCCCGCTCCAACTTAGATCCTGATTATGTTAACTCCCTTTTCCCGGTATGACTCAAGATGGGAATCAGTCGTGTAAACTGCGGTAATATCGGCTGCCAGAAAACTTGCGAGAATCAGTGAATCGAAAGCGGGGATTCCGAGCCCATGGCTCAGGCGAGCTGCCTGGGAAGGCAACTCAGGCGTCCCTATCCAAAGGATAGAGCAAACTGCCTCGATACCCTCTATGAGAATCTCCGATCCCGATATCGCCCCCTTTAATGAGAGCCTTTCGAGCTCGAAAAGCGTAAGGCAGGAGACTACCGCCTCCTTTTCGCCCTCTACCAGTTGCCTCCATATCTCAATTGCGTCGAGGCGGCCGCGAAGAAGCTCAACAAAAAAGCCGGTATCAAGGCCTATCATCGCGCCTGCCTTTTTCCAGGATTAAATCGGCGGAAGCGGATACCTTCGCTTTGCCGGCCAAATCCAGAACTTTTTTCCCCAAGGCTCTTCTTCTCGAATCGAGAAGATACAGGTCGAGTGCTTCGCTCACCAGGCGCGAGACCGAAATATTTCGATTGCCGGCCTCCCGCTTCAGATTCTCTTTTAGATTGTCAGGAACGTTGATCGTAATCCTCATGGCGTCGCCTTCCTTTTGCATAACATAATATATGCGCATAACGAAAACCCGTGCAAACCGCATCCAAATTTAAATCCCTATTCAAACCTGCAGTGAGATGATGTACACTCGAATGGCGGCGGGCCACGATCTTTAATTAAATGCCGGTTCCGATGCAGTGTGGATGCGAGTGGCAAGACATGCGACGAAGGAGATTATATGATGAAGAAAAAGCTTGGTTTGTTTCTGGTCTTGGTTGCGTTGGTATTGTCGGGAGCTTTAGCATTATCATCGGAAACCAGTTCCGGCATAACTGCTGATGAAGCTCTTAGTAAATTGCTGGATGGAAACAGGCACTTCATCGCAAACCAGTTGACGATTAAGGATTCCAGTGGGCCGAGTACCCGCCAGGCCCTCGCCACCGGACAAAAACCCTACGCCATAATACTTTCCTGCTCGGATTCCAGGGTCCCTCCCGAGATCATCTTCGATAGGGGATTGGGCGAGATCTTTGTGGTCAGAGTTGCCGGAAACATCCCGGACCCCATTATCCTGGGAAGTATTGAGTATGCCGTCGAACACCTTGGCTGTCCGCTTATTATGGTGCTCGGCCATAAGCGATGCGGAGCCGTCGCAGCAGCTGTAGATGCGAAGGGAGAACAGCATGGCAACCTGGGCGCAATAATCAAAACCATCGAGCCGGCTGTCAGGCAGGCCAGGAAAGAGGCAAAGGGCAGCGACAAATCGGACCTCGTGGAAGCTGCCATTGACAATAATATAAGGCTGGTAGGCAAATCATTGTTGAAGCAATCTTCAGTAATCCGGCATTTTGTCGATTCAGGCAAGGTGCGGATAGTGAATGCCAAATATGATCTTGACGATGGGACCGTCAATCTTTTGGACAGGTAGCATCTCTTTTCGAGGATCGCAACTGGTTGTCACTGGAGGACACTACCGTACAGTTAGTAGCAGCCAAATACTGTCTTCACCTTATTGAAATCCGAACCCAAAGGAGATGAAATAGATAGACTGAAGGTTGCCCTTGTCCCTTGAGCGAGGTTCAGATGATGAAAACGATGAGAAAACCCATCAGTTGGTGTGCTGTTTTTGTTTGCTGGGCTTTGGGCGGTCTTCTCTTGCTGAAAATTTGGACTTACCAAAAATCGCTGCCCGACCCGCTTGGCTCCTACATTGAATTCTCAATTATGTTTCTGATCACTTTCTATGTTCTGGCGCTGCTGCCCATTAAACATTCCGTAGACTGGTTTCTCTTCCGCTGTGGCCTCTTCGCGGATACAAACAGAAATTCCGCTTGAGCTGTCTAATTCGTAGTCGACTGTTTCACAGGCAGTCTGACAATGAATGAAGAACCCCGGCCCGGAGTGCTCCTTGCCGAAATCTTCCCGCTGTGTCTCTCGACTATCTTACGGCATATGGCAAGTCCGATGCCCGTGCCTTCATAACCGCTGCTGCGTCCATGCAATCGGTGGAAAGGCAAAAATATCCGATCCAGGAATTGTTCATCAAATCCTATGCCATTGTCTTCTATAACTATAGTGCACCACTCGTAGCCGCACTCCGGACTGTAAATCGTCACTACCGGTTTTTCAGCACCATGATACTTCAGTGAATTTCCGATCAGGTTCTGGAAAAGCTGGCTCATCTGCGTTTCATTAGCCTCAATGGTGGGCAGATCGCAAACAGTGACTGTTCCGCCTGTCTTCTCGACGATTTCACTCAGGTCTCCGGCGACCTCACAGACAGTCTTTGTAAGGTCCACTTCCGTAGAATTTTCCTGAGTCACGTTTACCTGAGAGTATAAGAGCAAATCTTCCAGCAGGTCGTGCATGCGGTTTGCCGCATTTTGCATCCTTACAACATAGTCTACGGCTTCATCGTTCAAACAATCGGCATATTTTCGCTTGAGTTGATCGGCAAAAGCGCGAATCTTGCGAACAGGTTCCTTGAGATCGTGGGAAGCAATGAAAGTAAATTCACGGAGTTCGGTGTTCACTCTTTCAAGATCACAAGTTCTCTCCTGCACTCGCAATTCCAGTTCATCGTGCGATCTGCGTATTTCCTCGTTCATTTCCAGTCGTTCGGTGATATCTCGTGCAATACCTTCAAAGGCGACTATATTGCCGGAATCATCGATAACGGGGTTGATGCTGATGCTTACCCAGACTGCCGATCCATTTCTGTGGCAAAAACGGATAGGTACATGACTTGCCGGATAGGGCTCATTACCTATGTATTTAAATAGTTTTTCACGGCTTTCGGAGTGGACTATCTTGAACAAAAGTTCAGAATCTTCATAGAAATCATTGGGGCCATAGCCCAAGATGGATTGGGACGCAGGGTTTACATATTCCCACATGCGCCTGGGCTTTAGCCGAAACTGAAAGATCATATCGGTTGCGTCTTCCGCAAGCAGCCTGAAACGGTCTTCGCTCATGCGGAGCGCCTCCGTCTGCTCGAGGATTTTTTCGGTTAGAAGCTGGTGGCGCCGGTCATCGGTGAGGATTTTGGCCGAATCCATCGCGGACAACTGGTTGCAAGTCCTGCTGTCAGGCTGGGGAGCCTGGAGGGTCCCAATGGTGCAACATCTATCCACAACTGAACTCCCGATTAGTGTTGTCAAACTCACTGTCACAATTACAACCGCCAAGAAATTAGGGCAATATACTAATCATTTCAGCAAGTTCAGGTTTATCGAGTTTCGATCCGGGAGGACCGAAGACCAAAATATTGACTTTGTAAAACCAACAATGTCGCGCACCTGCGCATAATCTTACTATCATTCTTACCTGATAAGCGAAAAACGTGCCGGTTTGAAGTGCTCCTGAAAATAAGCCGGTCGTCAAGGCCGGTTTATTTTTTTTGCACGCGGCGTACGCTACTGAATTATGTGGAGGCAATAATACCAATTTGCGTTCAAGATTGGGCGGGGATAAACCCCATAAGCGCTTAAATAAGAAATCAGACATGCATGACTTCAGTTAGCTAAAGTGTTTCAGAATTTGCGTGTAAGCCCTGAAAGGGCTGAATAAATTCAGCCCAGGGTCA